>JAITDQ010000039.1 GCA_031282485.1 Tannerella sp.
TTAAAATTAATAACAGGATTGCCTTCCGCATTACAAATTATCGGTTATTATCCGGTAATATCATATCGGGGATATAAATTGTCGTGGATATATGATTATCTGAATACTCAAAACAGGAAGAAAATTATTGAGGATTTTCTGGATTTTGCCGAAAAAAAAGCATCTGGTCGATGATTTCAAATTCAACAGAGATGAGTGCTATGACAGGAACATTCCATGCGTGCTTTGCCCGTCAGGGCATTCATATCAATAGCATCCATGCGAAAAATATCGGCAAATCTCCGTAGGAGATTCATCATTAACAGGTCATGGAACACGACGCGCGATATGTTATAAATTTTTTATCCCTAAGCAAAAAGGATTGATTATTCTTAATCGTTGTTCTATAACCTGATTGTGCTGCAAATCTTCGGAGTAAAGAATTGTGCAGTTGTTTTCCAGAGCAGCAGCAATTATCAAACTGTCATAGAAAGAAAAACCATAACGTTTGGCTACATCGCAAGCCAGAAAAATAGTTAACTGGCTGTTTATGGCAAGGTGATTAACGTTTTCAATACACTCCTGCAACAGATATTTCACAATATCATATTCAACCTTTAACTTTCTACAAAACGTATTAATCATTTCCTGTAATACCTGCGTACTTATTATGGTGTTACCGACCATAATAAGTTGCTTTGCTGTTTTTTGCTTATTGCTGTCTGTTGTGGAATAAGCATAAATAACGATATTGCTATCTAAAAATACTTTATCTTGCATTAGCTTCTTCTCTGTTGAATTTGTAATCCTGTGGCAAAGCGAGTCCGAAATCGGTAAACGTTACTTTTTTTGTACGCTTGCGTTCATCGGAATATCGCACTTCTGCATTGATTCCCCAAGTTTTTAGAAACACCAACAACGCATCTATCTTTACATTGTCTATCTCTGATTTGAATATTATTTCTGTCATAATCCTTTATTTTTGAAAACGCAAAGATACAATCTTTATTTCGAATGGCAAAAACAGGAAAATTTTACGCCTCAATTTTGCGCAAAATTGCAAAAATACAACAGGGCGGCGATGATGTGATGGCGGTGACGATGGGATGCTGCCGTAGAGACGCGATGCATCGCGTCTCTACACAAAAACAAAAACACCGAACCGCGCGTCACCTGTTCTTCACCATTTTACGGTATTCCGCCGGGCTGATGTCGTATTGCTCTTTGAAAAGACGGTAGAATGTCTGGCGGTTATTGAATCCGCAATCTGCGGCAATGGCTTCGACCGTGAGGTCAGGGTGGATGTTCAGCATCTGCCGGGCTTCGTTCAGTTGCAGGGTATGGATATATTCCATCGGCGTTTTTCCGGTAATGGTTTTGACGGCTTCAAACAGGGAACTTCTGTTCGTGGCCAGCTCCAAAGCAAGCCCGTCAAGGTCAATGTCGGGTTTCATAAAATTTTTATCGTCGAGCAGGTATCTGTTCAGGCGCTCGACCAGTTCATTCTGCCGTCTGTCAGCGGGGCGTTCCTTTACGGCTTCGGCTTCAAAATCAGCCGGTGGCGGAACGGACTGCAACAGGTTTTCGTACCGTTTTGTCATCTGCTCCAGTTCTTCCCTTAGTCTGTCCTGTTCTTTGATTTGGCGGTATAAGCCCCGGTTTTTCCCTGTGATGATACGGTTGTGGTAAATTCCTGTCCCCAGAAGAATGAGGAGTAAAAAACATCCGCCGAGGGCAAAGAGGAAATAACTGCGGTTGCGCTGCTTTTCGGCAATGTGTTTTTCGACTTCGTATTGGGTGCGGATGTCGTCGAGTTGGACTGTAAATTCACGGTTGTTGCGGGCGTCCATGTCGGCGATGATTTCCCTGAACAGCAGGGCGGCGCTGTCAGCTTCGCACAGTCGTATGAAGATGTCTAATTTTTCTCCCTTGACTTGAATTTTATACGCAGCGTTTGACGATGCGATTGCTTTATTAATCATTTCAAGCGCGTCCGCGTATCGCTTGCGTCCCTTGAGAATATGCGCCCGTTCTTCGTACATTTTCATGCTGCCGTTCGTGGCGCTGTCTATTTTGTGGAGGTAAAATTCGGCTTTGTCGAAGTCGCCGGATTGACGGCCGGCGTCGAGATAAACCATCCACACGTTCATCCATGAGCTTGCCTGCGGTGATTTGGACGCCTCTTCGTAGCGGCGGGTTACGTCTTCACATTCGGCGGCAACGAGCAGGGCGTCGTCGTAACGTTCCTGCGCCACAAGGTTGAAGCCTAAACCGGTACAGGCATTTGCCAGAATATTCAGGTACGCCGTGCTGTCCTGCAACAGCCTGATACATTCCCGGAGACATTTTTCCTGCTCTGCAAACCGGCGCTGACTGGAATAAATGCGCCCCATGGTATAGAACGCCGTGCCCATGCCTCCGGCGTCCTGCCGTTCTTTCGCGTGGTCGTACATGGCCTGCGCTTCGCGGAGGGCTTGCTCATATTCTCCCTTGCGCCTGTAGGCCTCGGCCAGAGTGCGGGACGATTGATACCATGACTTCCACTCCTTGTGTTTTGCCATGAACTCCAGCGTTGCCGGCGCCCGCGCAATGATTTCATCAAACATGCCCCTGTTCTGAAGTACACTCAGTATGTTTGTCCTGACTGTTACCTGATAAGAGGGGCGCTGCTGTCGCCCGGCTTCTGCGTCCAGTTCGTTATACAGGGTAAACAGGGTATCCATCGCCAGACTGTCGCTTACACTCGCTGCGTAATAGCGATTGGCCAACTGTTGATACGTTTTTAATTTCTCTTCGCCTTCCTGTTGGGAAAGGACTTTCCGCAGCGAATCTTTTTGTTGCTGCACGCTGTTCTGCGCCGAAACAAAGACCGGCAGCAGGAATAAAATCGACAGAATATAAAATTGTTTCATATATTTATGGATTATTTGTTTTTGTAGAGACGCGATGCATCGCGTCTCTACGTGACGTGGCGCATCGCGGTGTGCGATGACAATAAAAAAGCGTGTAAACCTTTTTATTATCGGTTTACACGCTAAATCTGGTTTCGATATGGGATTTCCCTATTCCGGCGAATTGAAAATGACGATGCCGTCTTTTTTGATTTCCTCGATAAACGGGTCGCTGTTGCGGAAATAGTCTGTGGGATAGGTTTTCGATTCAATGCGGATATACGGTTTTTTGATGCCGACGTGCAGGAATCGTTCTCTATCAATGAAACCTATGCCGGTAAAATCGTCGGCAACCAAAGCCACATCAATGTCCGACCATTCGTGTTGCCTGCCTTTGGCAAACGAGCCGAAAAGTATTACGGTACGCAGGTTGACGCCCTGTTTTTCGATTTCGCGGGCGTAATTTCGTACAATGTCTATTGCAGCATTTTGAGTAAGCATGTTCTGACCTCCTTTACCTTTTCCATTGCGGCGGTTGCAAAATCTTTTGTGCAGATTTTATACATCTTATTCAAATAATCGGGATAGCGGCTTGATAATTGAAAATCATTGAAATTTTCGAGAAAACCCATGGTCTCATTTCCTAAATCTACGCCGGATTCATCAAGCAGCCACACAATATTATGCACTTTAGGCGGAATATTGTCGTTGTGATTTTTTATCCAGTGAGCTTTTGCAAGTTTTTCAAGCGTCAAATGCGACCAGAACAGACAATGCATGTAACGCTCTGTTGTAAAAAGCACTTCTACGGTAATCCAGTCTTCGGCGGCAGTGCTCACCCAATGGTCAATATGTTCCTGTTTCGTCATCATAATGCAATGAATATTTTCGGCAAAGATAATTGCTTTTTTTCCAAAAACGGCCAAATACAATTTTATTTACGTGTAAACCAATATGTCAAAGAACGTGTTGTTTTTGTAGAGACGCGATGCATCGCGTCTCTACATTTGTATTCTGCGCAATCAGATAGCAGGCATGGCACATGAGAAGAACATCTTTTGGTGTTCGATTTCCGTATGAGAAACGTCAGCAGCAAATGCGCTATATGCGTTGCCCAAACCTGTGTTTTGATGCTGTTTTCGCTCTCGGAGCAAGAAAAATGCAGTTGGAAATCAACGATTCATTTCGTGTTCTATGGCCTGTTTTACGAAATTGTTCAGGCTTTGGTCGCGTTTTTTGGCGGTCTCCGATGCTTTGTAATGTAAATCCATGCCTATACGGACGTTAAATGTGCCCAAATTGGGCTTTTGTGGATGTATGCCTTCCTGTTGGCAATCGTACAGGTATTCATCTACAAATTGCTTGAAATCGGTTTCCAGTTCGTTAAGAGTTCGCCCTTCATAGATATAGGAACCTTTTATGCCTAAAAGCTGTCCGTACAACATCTTGCTGCCAAGGTCATACTCAACGCTTCCATAATAGCCTTTGTATGTCAATACATTGTTATTCATCCTGTGATTCTTTTGTTGTTATTAAATTACATTCTTCCAGATTGCTTTTTATTATCTCCAATACATAAGGTTTCAGGATATTTTCCGGATGTGGTCTGTGAAATTTCACAACATTCAACGGGTAATTATCATTCCTGAACTTCACACGCGAGCCGCTTGTTTTTCCTGTCTTTACTTCATAAAAGCCCAGGAAATTTAACAGTCTGACAACTTCATCGAAAGTGAAATCCTTTGGCAGACTTAAAAAGCGGATCAGTAATTTTTCATTTCTGCTCATGCCGGCAAAGGTAATAATTTGATTCAATACGTGCAACTATCTTAGTCGCAATTTTTAAAATCGAATTCTTTAACGGGTTTTATACTGACCGGTTTTATTTGCCGTATACGGGTTTGCCTTGTGATTCAGACTGAAATCACAGGCAACTTCTAAGTCAGTGGAGAATTTTATTCTCTGCTTTTTTTATTCTCGCTTTTGCAAGCCGACGCGAATCGGCGTAGGTTTAATAGGTGTTGCCATAATCTTCCGATTTTTGACTTAAAAATACTGCTGCAAAGGAAATTCATTCTCTGAAAATAACCAAACAGGATTTGTGTTTTGTATTTGCGTGTAAACCCATATTGTGTTGTAGAGACGCGATGCATCGCGTCTCTACGCGGCGCGGCGCACGATGACAGTAAAAAAGGCGTGTAACCCTTTTTATTATCGGTTTACACGCTTATACGTCGATTGACCTGTATTATATCATACTTCAATAAAATATCAAATCAAAATACATGGCGCGGGTATCGTCGTCTATGTCTTTCGTTGTCAGGTATCGAAAGAAGAAAGCGCGGTATCTTCAT
>JAITDQ010000050.1 GCA_031282485.1 Tannerella sp.
CGCAAGCTGGTATGAAGTAATGGGAGAACCGGTCATCGCCGACGCAATTCTTGACCGTTTACTCCATTCTTCACATCGTTTTGAATTGAAAGGGGAGAGTTTAAGAAAAAATGTGTAATTTTGTCAGCCCATCAGGATAGACAAATATCAAAAAAGTGAACGGGTATCGCCGAAATGGGTGGGCGGGTATCGCCGAAATCGGCATAAATAGACCGTATCTGTCGAATAATCAGTTAACAGATAGCCGTTATTATGTTTTACCATCCGGTATGACGCAGAGAAAAGAATGTTGTGTTCGTCAACAATTGCAACAAGTCTGACTGCTTCTCCTTTTGGGGTATGAATTGTATCTGCTGCGCTTCCGTCTTTTTTTGAAATAAACAAATATGGAGACGGTGACAAATTGTAATCATCATACAGCAGAAGCGTTTCGGAATCAAAGTTTACTAACTGACAGTCCATATTATTCATGAATCCAAATAATGGTATCGTTCGCCTGAAATCTCCGGATGAGGAAAAAACAAGAAGCTTATCGCGAGATTCAATAAATATTTCATCGGCCTGTTCATCATATAACAGCGTTGCGATATAAATATATTTTCCGGGTCCATTCCCTCTATGATTGAATTTGGAGACGGTTTTTCCGTTCCTTGAAAAAATAAGAACATCGCCATCCCGACTGCTGATAATAATTTTGTCTGAGGTAACGATATGCGGTGCATTCATAAACAGGAAGTCGTCATCCAGTTCAAGCTGCAAATACTCTATATCGGCTACTTCTTCCAGATGAATCTCTTTCTCCGGATAAGAAGCGCTGACATCAAACCGTATCAGATCGTTTTCTTTCCCTTTCTCCGATTTACATCCGGGAAAGAGAAAATATACACTGATACCCATAGATAAGCATAAAATGATTTTAAATCTCATACGATACATTTTTTTAAATTGTCTGTTTATTAGTAAAAAAAACACTTCACAAAAGTAAATATAAATATTCACGTTTCCAAATTCATTATAGTAAATGGATAAATCTTTTTTTGAGGTCATTCAACTTGATTTTGCTGAGTTTCATAATGTAACTACTCAGTCCCTCCTCCTTATGCTATTTAGCAGTCAGCAGCAGATTTAAGCGCAAAGAATGGAGATTGATTGTTTTTTCTGGCGGTATCGGCTATAGAGTGAATCACGGCGTATGCTTCCGCACCCGGTAATGAACGGAAAGAGCCGGATACTTTCTGTTTGACTTTCATCGGTCTGATGCTTCTTTCCGAAGCATTGTTGTCGTAGGGTATTTTGGGATAGAAAAGAAAATTGAAGACATTATCGCGGTGTTTTAACAGGCTTTTCTTCAAATTTTCGATTTCCTGACTGGCTTTTTTGAGACCCCCATAAATCAATTCATCAAATTTTTGAAGGATGCCTTTTCTGTCTATCTGTTCCCAGGGCAGGGATTTTCGTTTGTGAATGGCCTCCCTGAGAAGTTGTTTCATTTTGCCTGGCCAGGGCTCTTCCGGCTCAAGTTCTTCGAGATAAGTCAGTTCCCAGAGCAAATGTGCCAAACAAATCTGATGTCCCCTGACATTCATATTGAAATATGAGGAATGTCTGTCGGAAACTAACCACGAATGAGGCAAACCGTCCGGGAAATGTTTATCAATAGCGGCTTTCCCGCGTGAAACATCGGGATAAACATAAGTCAATTGATCGGTTTGAAATGACCATAACCAGTTCAGTTTACCGTTTATTTTAATACCGGTTTCGTCGCCCCCAACCACTGAAGAAGATAGAATACGTTTGCGAATTTCCTCGTATATGGATGAACAGGATGATTTCATTCGCTCTAAAATATTACAGACAGTTCCTTCACTTATTTGCAAACCGAAAATCTCCTGCAGAATTTTAGCTGTGCGTTTGTATGGAAGGTGATGCTCTGTATTCAGGTAGCTAATAAACGCTTGCAGGTTACTGCCGTAGGAAACAAATCCCTTGACCGATGACGGAAATTCGGACTTTACCTGACAGCCGCAACGGCACTGCTTTTGATAGATTTGATGACAAATAACTTCCGGAACAATGGGCGGCAGGTCGATACTCCATCGCTCTTCCAGCATCTGAGATTCGACAGGATGCAAATCCTGACCGCACCGGGGACAGTAATCAGGAATATAACTCTCCGTTCGGTCTGCCTCTCGGGAAAATGTCAGACAGGAGCCTTCGTGTCCAACCTGGCCGCCGGAGGGTTTATCTGATGGCTCCCGTAAGCTCTTTGTGCGATTTTTCGTGGTTGAATACAAATCCTGTTTGCCCGGCGGAATACTGCTGTTATGGCTGTCTTTTTTCGGTTTCTCATACTGGGATAGCCGTTCTGTCAATCGTTTGTTTGCTATCTCCGATTGATGAAGACGATAACGCAATCCGGCATTCTCTCGCTCCAAAATAGATATTTTGTTTTCCAAATAAGCTATTCTTGTGCGAAGTTCGCTTACTATTTCAACTATGTCGGCTATCGTTTTTTCTTGCATTGACCGTTCTTTATAATAATAACGATAAAAATTTGCTTTTAGTATTTAAAGCTCTGAAATCAGATGCTACTAATGTTGTATGACCGCATATTTTTTTGAGGGAGGAGTACTGAGTAGTTACTTTGAGTTCTTCTTTAGTTAAACTATGTTAATTCCATAAAATAATCTACGGGATGTTTGTAAGTTCTACGTAAAATACGTAGATTTGCACGTCGGATAAAAAATAACGCCATGCAAGTTCAGCCACCAATCAAAGACAAAAGAGAATTATGGAACAGCTAACACCTCAGGAAGAACAATTGATGCTCTACGTATGGGAAGAAGGTAAAGGATTTATCAAGGATTTTCGGGACAAATATCCGGGGGTTTCCAAGCCTCCCTATACCACCATCGCTACAGTAATGAAAAAGCTGGAGTCTAAAGGCTACGTCAGCGCCAAGCTGTACGGAAATACCTACGAGTATCGCCCCAAAATCAAGCAGGATAGATATAAACGACACTGCATATCGGACATGGTTGCCAACTATTTTCAAAACTCCTACAAAGAAATGGTGTGCTTCTTCGCGCAGGAAGAAAAATTGTCGGAGCAGGATTTGGAGGAAATTATTCGCCTGATTAAAAACCGTAAATGAAAAAGCCATGGAACTCCTACTCTACTTAATCAAAGTCAACCTTGCTATTGCGCTGCTGTACGGCTTATACCGCCTGCTTTTTCAGCGCGATACGTTCTTCGGTTGGAAGCGGTTTACCCTTTTGTCTATT
>JAITDQ010000220.1 GCA_031282485.1 Tannerella sp.
TTTCCCGACAGAACATTCCAGCTGATAATGGGCGCCGACAACTGGGAAAACATGTCATGCTGGAAAGATTACGAAGCGCTGGTAAATGAGTTTCCAATCATCATTTATCCGCGTAAGGGTCATGACGTAACGATTCCCGAAAAATATACAAACATAAAAAAAGCGGATGCTCCCCTGCTGGAGATATCATCCACTTTTATCCGTCAGGCCGTCAAAGATAATAAAGACGTCCGTTTTTTCCTTCCGGCAAAAATCTGGGAGATGCGGGATCTTTTTAATAATACGTAAAAACAGGCCGGAAGCTAAAAATTTCGCATCACTTGGCTACACGTTCGAGCCACTTAACCATGCCCAGCATTACGATCATGGAAAGTCCTGTCGCGCCGACAAATACCAGCCAGCATATCCACAACGGAACATTCGCATAAAGAAGACCTCCTACGAACAGGAGGGAATTACCCACCGCCGTGGCTGCCAGCCAGAACCCCTGCATCAAACCCTGCAGGTGAGGCGGGGCTACTTTGGATACGAACGACAAACCCAACGGCGATATAAACAGTTCCGCTACCGTAAGTATAAAATATAATGTAATCATCACCATCGGGGTAACGCGCATGGTTTCGATTTCATCCGCACTCATACCCGCCAGTGATTCCTTCGCCGGCAATGCAAAGGAAAACGCCATAAGAAACACGTATGCAAGAGCCGCAATGCCCATACCCATGGCAATCTTCATGGGCGTCGACGGTTCTTTCCCCTTTTTACTCAATGCGCCGAATATCCACATGATTAACGGGGTAAGAAACACCACAAAGAAAGGATTCACGCTCTGGAATATTTCAGCTCCCTTGATACTTGTAAAACCCAGATTGATATTGATTACATCCAGATTCACATAGTCTTTCGCAAAATAAGTAAGCGAATAGCCGTTCTGGTGGAAAGACAGCCAAAAGAATATGACCACGCCGAACACGGCGAATAAAGCATAGATACGTTGCTTTATTTCCTTGGCGCTCATTTTTATTTCTTCCGCAGATAGATTAGCGGAGCTTTCCTTTTTTGTGGCAACCTTCCTGTTTGCCGGATCCGGGAATGTCCTTTTATTTACAATGTATATGACCAGAGAAATCAGCATCGCCGCGATTGCCGCGCCAAAAGCATACTGGAAGCCGACATTGAACACATCCAGATAATTATTCGAAAACGCCGCCAGATCCGTAACCGCCGAACCGTCGAGCGACACGTCATTCGCATATTTCGTCAGACGGGCGACGGCTTCTGCGGGCATTGCACTTCCTTGCGCAATATACTGGTGACACAGTTCCGGCAGGGAACCGTTATAATCCAGATGATGTTCTTTCAGCCACCAGTTGCGCACGCCGATTGCAATAAACGGGGCAAACATGGCGCCGATGTTGATAAACATATAAAAAATCTGAAATCCGGCATCCCTTTTACCTGCATATTTCGGATTATCGTACATCTGTCCGACCAGCGCCTGAAGATTGCCCTTAAACAGTCCGTTCCCGAACGAGATGACAAACAGTCCGGCACACGTGATCGCCAGGTACAGCTTCATATCCGGCACAGGCGTCGGTGTCGGAACGGCAATAATCAGGTATCCGGCTGCCATTAATATGATACCGAAAAGAATCGTTCTTTTATAATTCTTTGTTTTGTCGGCAATTAATCCGCCAACCAGCGCCAGAAAATAAATCGAGGCATAGAAAGCGGAATAAATATAGCCCGTCGTTTCTTCCGACAATCCGAATTTGGCAGATATGAACAATGTCAGGATTGCCATCATAATGTAAAATCCGAAACGCTCTCCCATATTTGAAAGCGCAGCGCCAAGCAGGCCTTTAGGATGATTTTTAAACATGATATTGAAATTTTATTTTGTTATTTGTTTGATTGCTCCCGTTTCGGGATAAAAAATGACTTTCACAGGTTCTTTTTTGTCTTCGAGGAGGACGGGGAGAAGCGTCTCCTGCGTTCCGAACTGCACAAACGGCACTTCCCTCTTGACAAGCGTCTTATTATTCCTTATGATCTCCACCCGCGCCTTTCCGGGAACATTATAAACGATTCCACGGGGCAGTTTAGCCTTTTTCTCGGCCTCTTTCGGATCGGGTTCAGGCGCACGTTCGAGCGCGGTGAGGTTCATATACACAGGTTCGCCGCCAAGATCATCGGCATCGAGGATACCCTGTTTGGAGGAAAAACGGAACAGCACTTCGTGTTCCAGTTCGTCTTCCGGCAATACGGACACATCAAACCATTCCGTCTCGCGGGTTTCGGAACCCGTGAAAAGCACGGTCAGCGCCCGCTCCTGTTCTTCGAGTTTTGAGATGACGATCTTCATCGCTTCGCCGTCGGGCGGCAGGTTATCGGCATCGCCCGTCAGTATGTCGGTACGGCTTTCGCGCAGATGATAGATCTGTTTGGCCGCGACTTCCGCCTGACGGGCTATCGAACCGGCCATCAGCAACTCTTCCGTATATACCGACGACGGAGGAGGTATAGCGGCTTTGCCTTTCTCCGCACCGGCCTCCTGCGCCTGTTCTTCGGGAACGTAGTCCGTGTTTATCGAACACAGCAAACCGTCCGGCGTCAGACAGGCGAACGGCGCCACCGTTTTCTGTTTAAACTCGATTTTATACACATTATTCGGATCCGGCACGCCTTTGCTCGTTAACGTCACTTTGCCTAATTCGTAATGAACGGCATCTTCCGTAACGACGTCCCGGATACCGAGATAACGTTCCGCGTACCGGTAATAAGGCCCCGCCTTCACCGCAACTTTCGTGACCTCGGCGTTTACGATAAACGACGTCACCGGCAATGAGTAGGTTACGCCGTCGCCCGAGGCTTTCGTAGGGACAACTTTTTCTACTTTGGTTTGAGCTGTAACAGCAACGGCACACAGCAATAAACCCGATATTGACATTATAATTTTCATTCCTAACACTTGTATTTTGAAAAATAACAGCACAAAACTAATTATTTTTTCGCAGGAGGCAAATTTTTTCAAAACTAAAATATTATTTTTGCCTCCGGAAAAACAAACAGTCAAAAAAATTATGGAGAAAAATAATCAAAAACAGAACCAGATTCAGGTAGAATTGACGGATGAAGTTGCGGAGGGCACGTATGCCAACCTGGCAATCATTGCACATTCACCTTCGGAATTTATAATTGATTTCATTCGCATCGTTCCGGGAACGCAGAAAGCCAAGGTCAAAAGCCGCATCATCCTCACTCCCGATAACGCAAAACGGTTACTCCTGGCGCTCCAGGACAACATCTACCGCTATGAGGAAACGGTGAAAAACGGCGGCGGCGGCAGCAGCAACCCGTTCGGCGAACTCATCCCGCCGTTCGGCGGCATAACGGGAGAAGCCTGATACTGCTCCCGCTCCCGCGGACGGAAGTTCCCTACAGGCTTTCCAGCATCTTTTTCAACACTGCTTGCGCCGAAATCTCACGGTTCGCGGCTTCCGCGATAACGATGCTTTGGGGGCTTTCCAGCACATCGTCCGTGACAATCATATTGCGACGGACAGGCAGGCAGTGCATGAAGAAGGCGTTGTTCGTCCACGACATCGTTTCACTGTCGACCGTCCACGAACGATCCGTACTGAGAACCTTCCCGTAATCGGGGTCACGGTATGCCGCCCAGTTTTTGGCATATACGAAGTCCGCTCCTTCAAAGGCCTTGCGCCGGTCGTACTCCACACGCGCACGGCCTGTGAACGAAGGATCGAGTTCATAGCCTTCGGGGTGAGTAATAACAAACTCATAATCCGAGACATTCATCCACTCGGCAAAACTGTTGGGCACCGCCTGCGGAAGCGAGCGCGGATGAGGCGCCCATGTCATAACGACTTTCGGCCGCGCCGTCTTTTTATACTCCTCAATCGTAATCACGTCCGCATAGCTCTGTAACGGATGACGCGTAGCCGCCTCCATACTGAATACCGGACGACCCGAATGTTCCATAAACCGGTTGAGGATATCCTCATTATAATCCTGTTCCTTGCTTTCAAACCGTGCAAACGAGCGTACGCCGATGATATCGCAATAACAGCCCATCACCGGTATAGCTTCCAGCATGTGTTCCGGCTTGTCGCCGTCCATAACGACGCCCCGTTCCGTTTCGAGTTTCCACACGCCATGATTCAGGTCGAGCACGATCGTGTTCATACCGAGATTCATAGCCGCCTTTTGCGTACTGAGGCGGGTACGAAGGCTCGAATTAAAAAAAATCATCAGCAACGTTTTGTTTTTTCCGAGTCCGGCGTACCGGAAACGGTCTTTTTTAATCTCCAGAGCGTCGTTAACCGCCTGTTTAATATCGCCTATATCCTGTGCTTTTGTAAAATACTTCATAATAAAATCGTTTAAAATGGGGCGCAATTTCGGAAAAATCCCACACATCAGCAAATATATTCACCACAAAAAAAAATTCCACCGTCCGGCGTCGCTCTTTCAAAGCCTCCAATCGCATGTTAAAAGAAGTAGAAAACATTGTACCGCTTTCGCCGGAAAGAATTGAAAGACTTAACCAAGCTCGTATCACTTTAAAAAAGATTTGGAAAAATGATAAAGAAGCAGGCATAAAAATTTGAGAGATGAATATAACGAATTTTATTCTCGAACGATTAGACCCTGACAACCCTGTTGTCGATTTTGACTGTGGCGATGCCGATTTGAATAACTTTTTGTCAAATGATACCGTGAAATATCAGGAAAAACGTTTAGCGGTAACGCATATTTTAACTTTACCGGCAGGCGATACAAGGTCCGGATTGATATAAATTGGATTTGGAAATATTACCGGACAGGCTAAAAAAACCGGAGTTGTTACCGGAGTATCTACCTGTCGGCTGCAAATCGCCGGATCAGACATGTCCGATAAAAACAGGCCTTTAACAATTGAGAATGTTAAACTTTCATAACGTGCTGTTGATTTTTTGTTTTTTGCTTGCGGTAAATCAAAAAAACAATTTATCTTTGCCGCTGGTCATGAAATAAACGTGTTTAATAAATAAAAAAGATGAGAAACAGTACATTATTCATACAGGACACAAAAAAAGCGGGGGCATTAACATTATTTATGCCTTTTAATTTGTATGTCATGAATATTTTATTACACACACACACACACACACACACACACACACACACACACACACACACACACACACACACACACACACACACACACACACAACTTCTCTCTATTCTTTACTAGTAAATATATACTACATATACGCACTTTACACATTCGCGTTTTTGATCGTGAACAAAACATGTGCGCACATCAATATACATTTTTTTACAAAATGGCAGGCCATACGGCTTTTCATACGGACGCCCGAAATTCGGAAGCAACCCTTCCTGCCCTCACGTGCCCGTTCCGCTTTTTATGCACCTATCATTTCGACAGGCTCAATGACCGGTACTTCGACAAGCTCAATAACCCTATTTCGACAGGCTCAATAACCATTAATCATTAACCATTAACCATTATTACTATGTTCTACATACGAATAAACAAGATCAAGATTTTCAACAATCGCGAAGGATTCCTCGGATTGTTCAACCGCGCAGAAATGCGTATTTACAGTTATGCGACCGCCTCATCCGCCGGAAACGGTTTGTCTGCCGGTCTGTTCTCTCCTCCTCTGACGCTCTCCGAAATGCTTTCCCTTACCGACGAACAGCGAAAAGAAAAACTGCTGGAAGCCGTGCAGACGACACTCAACCGCACCGAACATTACCCACATGGCACTCGCGACCGGCAGGATACGGCCGATACGACAGGAAACATACTGGTGGATTATACACTGTTCGGATTTGAGAATACAGCTGATCTGCCGGTAAGTAATTTATCAAATAAATTAAACGGGAAATGAGGATTAACAATATTATTACAACGAAGCTCGGGAATACCAAAATTGCCATGCAGATTGCAGGAGGTGTTTGTCAACCGAACAAAAACCTCATGCAGGCGTGCAGGAAGTGCTTGCATGCGAACAACGACCTCATGCAGACGTGCAGGAGGTGCTTGCACGCGAACAACGACCTCGTGCAGGCTGCAGGAAGTGTTTGCACACGAACAACGACCCCGTGCAGACGTGCAGGAGGTGTTTGCACACCAACAACGACCTCATGCAGACGTACAGGAAGTGTTTGCACGCGAAAAACAACCTCGTGCAGGCTGCAGGAAGTGTTTGCACACGAACAACAACCTCGTGCAGGCTGCAGGACGTTTTTGCACACAAACAACGACCCCGTGCAGGCGTGCAAGACGTTTTTACACACGAACAACGACTTCCTGCAGGCGTGCAGGACGTTTTATCATATAATCTTAACAGTAAATATTTAATTACAAACCCATTAATTTTAAAACTATGAAACAGATAGTTCAAATCACAGTAAAAAGA
>JAITDQ010000222.1 GCA_031282485.1 Tannerella sp.
GAGGAATCTGTTGTTTTGAAACAAAGAACACGAAACGACAAAACGCTCGAAGCCTTGCAGAACTGCTGGGGACTGCTGATTTATACTACCGACAATGAAAACGACAAGGCGATTGTTACTTATGAAAAGCCGCCGGGCAAGGACGTTAAAACGTTTTATTTTCATAAATCAAACATTGATGCGTTTATTAACGATTTACGCCGTTTTTTCTATGCCGAAGGTTGGGGACTGTATCTGTCGAAAGAGTTGAAAGAACTCCTGTTTGATTACGAGCGTATCATCTGGAAACTGAAATTAGCCGGCGAGAAATTGCCCGACGAAGTGCAGGTGATTAGAAATTCTAAAATTGCAGAAGAACTGTTCGAGCTTCATCAGCAACTTATTGTTGCAATCAGGCAAGATGCGGAAAAGATATATAATGATTGATTTTGTGAATAAATACATTTTATTGAGAATTGTAAGGGTCTTGATTTTATACGGTTAATAGATTTTGTTGATTCTTATGTAGCAGTTCGTTGTAAAAGTCTTGATTTTGTAAGGTAAATACAACTTGGTGTAATATTGCCATGATGCGTTTTACGTTGTAAAAGCCTTCATTTTGTAAGGTAAATGCAACTTTATTCGTATGTAAAACATAAATATAGTAGTTGTAAAAGCCTTGATTTTGTAAGGTAAATGCAACATTTGTTTTTGATATGGTATTTTTCTCGTCGTTGTAAAAGCCCTGATTTTGCAGGGCAAATACAACAGTATTTCATATTAATTCAAATAATTTTAGTCGTAAAAGCCTTGATTTTGTAAGGCAAATACGGCACAGGTAAAAAATGAACCGTAAAATTTTGCCGGCAATGATTTGTTTATAACTTTGCACTTTCAAAGCCGGACGGGGAAGCCCGGTTGTTATACGAGTTGTTAATGTAAATAAAATAATATGGCCAGTATTGCAGAAAGACATAAATATATCCTTGATACGTTGCAACGGGAAGGCTTCGTGAAGGTGACGGATGTGGCAAGTGCATTGAATGTGACTGCGGCGACAATCCGCAACGACCTGAAGTTTTTGGAAGAAAAAAAACTTCTGTTCAGGACGCATGGCAGCGCAAGCGTCATCAATCCGCATACGATTGATATGAACCTGACGGAAAAAGAGAAGATAAAAATAAACGAAAAGCGGAAAATTGCGCAGGCTGCATACGAACTCATCAAAGAGAATGATTCCATTATCATAGGGGCAGGCTCTACCGTTTTTGCACTGGCGGAGCAGATTAAACCGGTCGACCGCCTGACGGTGGTGACGGCTTCATTGAAAGTATCCATTATGTTGAACGAATTGCTTAATACTCAGGTCATACAGCTGGGAGGCGTCATCCGCAAAAATTCCGTTTCGGTAATCGGCGATTACACATCGAGTTTCTTCGATGATATCACCTGTTCAAAAGTCTTCCTCGGTGTGGACGGTATTGACCCGGAATTTGGAATCAGCAATTCGAATATTGAAGAAGCCCGGTTGAATAAAAGGATGATCGACGCTTCCCTGGAAACCGTCATACTGGCCGATTCGTCCAAATTCGGGAAGAAAGGGTTTGGAAGGATTTGCAACCTGGACAGGGTCGATATCATCGTCACCGATTCGGGCATTACCGGTTCAATGGCGAAGATCATCGAAAGCGCCGGGATTAAATTAGTCATTGCATGAGATACACGATTTCGGGACGCACGGAGCGTCCTCCGAAACGACGCATCGTCACAGTTTAAAATACTTTTTCGCGCAGAGATCCAGCGCGCCGTACCATTCTTCGCCGAACTTGCGGATCAGCGGTTCGCGCAGGAACTGATACACGCGCATGTGTTTTTGCGTCCCCAGAATCTCCGCCGTGCGGCATACGCTCCACCTGTGGAGGTTTACGGCCATATAATCCTTATATTGCGTCACGCGAACGGGGTACAGGTGACAGGAAACCGGTTTCATGAAATCCGTACGCCCTTCGACGCAAGCTTTTTCTATTGCACATTTGCACGTCCCGCCCGCATCATAACAGGTGAAAACACAGTCCCGACCGTTAACGACTGATGTTACGATATCCCCTTCGGCGTCAACGTATCCGATGCCCTGCCTGTTAATAACCTCTTTCGCTTCGGGTGAGAGGTCGTCCCATACCGCCGGCAGAATCTTCCGCAGAATATCGAACTCTTTTTTCTCAAGCGGCGCTCCCGCTTCCCCTTCGACACAACACAAGCCTTTGCACCGTGCGAGGTCGCAGGTGAAAAACCGTTCGACAAGGTCGACGCTTATATTCGTATTTCCGATTTGGATGATCATGAAAACGGGGACGGATTAAAATGAATCGGAATTTAGCCGATCAGATTCTTCCCGGTCATTTCCTTCGGCTGTTCAAGTCCGAGGATGTGCAGCAGGGAAGGTGCAACGTCGGCCAGTATACCGTCGGATACCTTTGCCGACGGGTCGGATGTCACGTATACGAACGGCACGGGATTGAGCGAGTGCGCCGTGTTCGGCGATCCGTCCTCGTTCAGGGCATGATCCGCATTCCCGTGGTCGGCGATGATGATCACGTCATAACCGTTCGCCTTGGCTGCTTCGACCGTGTTGCGGAGGCATGCATCAACGGTAATGACGGCTTTTTCGATCGCTTCGTATATGCCGGTGTGCCCGACCATGTCGCCGTTGGCATAGTTGCAGACGATGAAGTCGTATTTGTTCGTCCGGATCGCTTCCACAAGTTTGTCTTTCACCTCGTAGGCGCTCATTTCCGGTTTCAGGTCGTATGTAGCGACTTTCGGCGAAGGGACGAGTATCCGGTCTTCACCTTCGAACGGCGCTTCGCGGCCTCCGTTGAAAAAGAAGGTGACGTGCGCATATTTTTCCGTTTCCGCAATGTGAAGCTGTTTCAGCGATTCGGACGCCATGTATTCGCCGAGCGTGTTGTCGACGTTTTCCTTGTCGTACAGGATATGAAGCCCCTTGAACGTGGCGTCATACGGCGTCATGGTGAAATATTGCAGGCCGGGAACCGTTTTCATGCCGGCTTCCGGCATATCCTGCTGTGTCAGGACGATTGTCAGCTCTTTCGCACGGTCGTTACGGAAGTTGAAGAATACGACGACGTCTCCTTCCTCAATAACGGCAACCGGTTTGCCGTTTTCCACGTGAACAACCGGTTTTATAAATTCGTCCGTCACATCTTCCGCATACGATTCTTCCATGGCCTTGACCATATCTTCCGCAGGTTTGCCCGTGCCGTTGACCAGCAGGTCGTAAGCCTCTTTCACCCGTTCCCAGCGTTTGTCGCGGTCCATGGCATAATAGCGTCCGACGATCGAAGCGATCTTGCCGCCTGTGGTCGCGAGGTGACGTTCCAGTTGTTCGATAAAACCTTTTCCGCTTTTCGGGTCGGTGTCGCGCCCGTCCATGAAGCAGTGTACGTACGATTTTGTGATGCCGTACGTCCCGGATATTTCCGTCAGTTTGAACAGATGATCCAGCGAACTGTGAACGCCTCCGTCCGAAACGAGTCCGAGGAAATGAATCTGCTTTCCGTTATTTTTTGCATATTCGTATGCACGTTTTATTTCCGGGTTTTCCAGAATAGAATTGTCGCGGCAGGCCTTGTTTATTTTCACCAGATCCTGATATACGACGCGTCCGGCGCCGATATTAAGGTGGCCTACCTCCGAATTGCCCATCTGTCCGTCGGGCAAACCAACGTTTTCGCCCGAAGCCCGGAGCTGCGAATTTGGATACGTGTTCAGCAGATAATCCCAATAGGGGGTGGGCGTATTATAGATCACATCATCTTTCTGCCTGTCGCCGATTCCCCAGCCGTCACAAATTATTAAAAGAGCTTTTCTGTTCATGATTTTATATGTTTTAATTGTTCATTATTTCCGAAATAGCACCGCAAAGGTAATGAAATTAGCGCAGAAAACATGTTGCAAAACATATTTTTTGAGGATGCAGGCTAAAATTTGCATAATTTCTTTTTATCATGACCTGAAAAATTTGCTTGACTGACGGATTATATATATCTTTGCGGCGTTTTTGGCCCCGTAGCTTAGTGAATAGAGCGTCAGATTCCGGTTCTGAAGGTCGTGCGTTTGAATCGCACCGGGGTCACTTCCTTTCAAACTCCGTATACAATATATCGCCGGTTTTTACGTTTTTGTTTCGTAAACAGTATTTATATGAGCAGAAGTATCTACGATTCCAGACAGTGGTGGACTTATATCTTTGTCGTGATTGCAATACTCATTGTAATTGCAACGGTTGTTTTTTCCAATTCGTTAAGTAAAAAATTAGCAGATGAAGAACGTACCAAAGCCGAAGTGTGGGCGGAAGCCATGAATATTCTCACGGCGCCCGACACGCTCAATAATCTCGACGACGAAACGCCCCTGAGCTATGATGCACTCGAAAAAAAATACAACGAAACGGAATCTACGCTGATAAATCTTATCTTGAAGATTATCAACAGTAACACGTCCATTCCGACGATCTTATGCGACGAAAACGATTCCGTGAGTTCACATAAAAACATCGTCATCCCGGAAAAAGACGTAAAATCTTTTATGGAAAATAAAATTAGGAAATTTAAGGCGAATAATCCGCCTATTGTCATAAAGATTGACGAGGAGGACAGTCAATATTTACAATATTTATATTATGATGATTCCGTCTTTCTGAAAAGACTGCTGATGTTCCCGTATATTCAGCTGTCGGTCGTATTTGTGTTTATTGTGCTGTCGTTTTTTGCACTGATAAGCGCAAAAAAAGCGGAACAGAACAAAGTATGGGTCGGATTGTCGAAAGAAACGGCGCATCAATTAGGCACGCCCATATCTTCGCTGATCGCATGGGTTGAATACCTGAAAACGAAAGACGTCGACGGCGTATATCTTAAGGAAATGGAGAAAGACGTCATAAGGCTTGAGACGATTGCGGACAGATTTTCGAAGATAGGTTCCAATCCCGACCTGCTGCCGTTGAATGTCAATGATTTGATAAAAGTTTCATACGAATACATGTGTACGCGCGTATCATCAAAAGTGAAAATCGACGTAGTGCCGTCCGGTGAGCCGGCGCTCGTATTGATCAACGAATCGCTTTTCTCGTGGGTAATAGAAAACCTCACTAAAAATGCGGTCGATGCGATGGAAGGACAGGGTAATATCATCTATCATGTCGAAAACAACACCCGGAAAGTTTACATCGATGTTTCGGATACGGGCAAAGGCATCCCCAAATCACGGTTTAAAACCATATTCACTCCCGGATACACGACAAAAGCAAGGGGTTGGGGATTAGGACTTTCGCTCGTGAAACGGATAATCGAATCCTATCCCGGCGGAAAAATTTACGTAAAGAACTCCGAGGCCGGCAAAGGCAGTACATTCAGGATTGAGTTACGCAAATATCACGGATAAACTTTTGATGCCGGAAAATATCAATTACCGTTATTTTTATAATTACAGGAATATATGTCAAGATTAAACTGTTTATTTTTATTTATTTCCATTTGTCTACCCCTCCCGGCGCAGAATGTTGACGGGAAACGTTCAAAGGAAGAACGTCCGACCGTGAACGAATGGAAAGACAATCTCCGTATGCAGATACAGGAGAGTATCAATGAGTTTGGCCCTGATTACAACGCCGACAGCGTACGCAGGGAGATCGAAAGCGGGAATTATTTTACGTTATTTAAAGATAATTATTTCACCGGCGGGATACCTTTAGGCCAAAAAATAAAAGCCGCCAATTCGAACGTGAAATTTCAATTAAGCATAAGCCATCGACTGACAAAGAGTATCCTCCCTTTTGACACGTACCTTTTTATTCACTTCACACAAAAAACGATCTGGAACGTCATGGAAAAATCAATGCCCATGCGTGACCTGAATTTCAACCCCGGAGCAGGACTGGGACACCTTATCATTTACAAAAACAGATATATCGGGAAAGCCATACTTATGCTCGAACATGAATCGAACGGGAAAGACAGTCTGATGTCGCGAAGCTGGAACAAAGTGTCATTAGGCGTAAATTTGATGCTGAGTAATAATGTCGACGCCCAAATCAAGCTGTGGGCGCCAATAATAGACAGCGACAACAACCGGGACATACTGAAATATAACGGCATAGGACATTTCGGCCTGAATTACTACAACAACAGTAAGCGTTTTCATGCCGGCCTGCTGACAACATGGCGTACACAATCGTTCAATTTCAACACCCAGTGGGAATTAAGTTTCAAACTGAATAAAAAGGAAAATCAGTACCTGTATATCCAGTATTATAACGGATACGGAGAGAATCTGCTGGACTACAACCGGTATAAAAGCGTCGTACGCGTCGGGTTCGTAATAAAATCGCGTGACTTCTCCATTTATTAAAAAAAAAACGGCAGGCGGATTATTTTCGCCTGTCGCTTAAAGTCGGGATGAGACGACTCGAACGTCCGACCTCCACGTCCCGAACGTGGCGCGCTAGCCAACTGTGCTACATCCCGTTTTCGAATTACGGCTGCAAAAGTACAACATTATTTGAAAGAAACAATATTTTTTGTTTCTTTTTTTCTCAATGCGTATTTTTGCGGCGCTAAAACAGGATAATTATGTATCGGGAAGAAGATATTTTCGGTCGCAGTGAATTACTGGTCGGCCGCGAACAAATGAATAAGATAGGCGGGACGCGGGTTATACTGTTCGGCGCCGGAGGTGTCGGCAGCTGGTGTGCCGAGAGCCTGATCCGTTCGGGAATAGGCCATCTGACCATCGTCGATTCCGACAGTGTCAGCGTGTCAAACATCAACCGTCAGTTGCCCGCCACAACCGAAACGGTCGGTCTGGTAAAAGTGGAAGTGCTGCGTAAACGCCTGCTCTCCATCAATCCACATGCCGGTATCACAGCCATACAGGGCGTCTATTCGGCCGAAACAGCCGAATCGTTCCGGCTCAACGACTTCGATTATATCATCGACGCGATCGACAGCCTGCAACATAAAACGCATCTCATCGTCGCGGCGACGCGCACAAAAGCAATGTTTTTCTCAAGCATGGGCGCCGCTTTAAAATTAGACCCGTCCGGAATAAGAGTAGCCGAATTTTGGAAAGTACGTGGATGCCCCTTAGCGGCCGCATTACGTCGCCGCCTGAAAAAAAACACGCCACCTGCAAAAAAATTCCTTTGTGTGTTCAGCGAGGAAGTTCTCCCGAACAGGGGTGCACAGGCGGAACAGCGGCCGGAAGATACGTCCGGTTACCGGGAGCCGCCCGTCGCCGGACAGTCTGTCTGGGACAAACGAAAAGCCCGGATTAACGGAACAATGGTTCACATAACCGCCATTTTCGGATTTACACTCGCCGGGTTAGTCATCCGGGACATCATCAACAAAGCCGAATAATTACATGTGACGCCGGCTGTTAAAACCGGACGTCCTCCGGCCGCGGCAAACACTTTTGTGCCGCGACCGGATCGACAAATGATTGCATGCATGATTACCATGATAATGGGGATGAACAGCATCGGATAACGTTTTGTCACCGTTGACGCCTGCAAAAACCGGCTATAATTAAAAGGGAAGTTGCTTCAACGGGCAAACTGCGGCGAAGCAGCTCTCTTTCAAAAGCGCTCTTTGACATATTGATTTACATGTTAATGTAAAAGAAAGTATTTCTTTTTTTGCGTTGTATCATAAGAATAAAATTGTATCTTTGTGGCATTGCAGGAACGTATTA
>JAITDQ010000297.1 GCA_031282485.1 Tannerella sp.
TGATACCTGCCTTGCTGTTCGGTATGTACAATACCGGCTATCAGCATAATCTGGCTACGGGCATCGACCCCGGATTTTGGATGACATTTATCTATGGTTTCCTGGCCGTATTGCCGAAAATCGTTGTTTCGTACGTAGTCGGATTAGGTATTGAATTTGTTGTTGCTCAGTGGAAAAAAGAAGAGATACAGGAAGGGTTTCTTGTGTCGGGTATGTTAATCCCGATGATTGTACCGGTAGATACGCCGTTGTGGATGATTGCCGTGGCGACGGCTTTTGCTGTGATTTTTGCAAAAGAAGTATTCGGCGGAACGGGTTACAATGTGTTTAATGTCGCTTTGGTGACGCGTGCGTTCCTGTTTTTTGCCTATCCGGCGGCGATGTCCGGCGATCAGGTGTTCGTTCGTACGGCAACTGTTTTCGGAATCGGAGGCTCGCAGGTTGTGGATGCCTTCTCCGGCGCCACGCCTCTCGGACAGATCGGTATTGCGGCGAAAGACGCCATAGGCTCTTTCCAAACGGTTGATGTGTTGGGAAATCCCCTGTCTACGTGGGATTATTTTATCGGATTGATACCGGGGTCTATCGGCGAAACATCCGTCGCGGCAATCCTGTTGGGCGCCGTGATACTGTTATTTACGGGCGTAGCGAGTTGGAAGACGATGTTTTCCGTTTTTGCCGGCGGCGCGGTTATGGCTGCAATATTCAATTTGTCAGGCTCAACGGTGGCGATGACCGTATCTCCCATTGATCATCTCTTCCTGGGAGGTTTTGCTTTCGGCGCCGTATTCATGGCGACCGACCCCGTCACGTCCGCCCGTACCGAAACCGGGAAATATATCTACGGTTTGCTTGTCGGAGCTTTTGCCATTATCATTCGCGTACTTAATCCGGGATACCCCGAAGGAATGATGCTTGCAATCCTGTTAATGAATACGTTTGCACCTCTGATTGACTATTATGTTGTGGAAAGCAATATCAGGCGTCGCCTGAAAAGGGTCGCCGTAAAATAAATTGATAATACGAAAAATCATGAATAGAGACAGTAATGTATACACGATAATATACGCTTCCGTAATGGTTGTACTGGTAGCGGTTTTGCTCGCCGTTACTTCCGAATCGCTGCGAAGCTATCAGAAAAAAAACGAAGCGGATGATAAACGGCAGCAGATACTGCGGTCGGTTAACGTGTCGGTGTCGGGCAGCGAAACCGAGAAGAAGTATAATGAGTTGATAAAAGAATCGTTTTTGGTAAACGATAAGGGCGAACGGGTTGACGGCGATGCGTTTGCCGTTGATGTGGCTAAAATGTTTTCGAAAAACACATATCCGGTTTTTGTAGCCCAGATTGACGGCAGTACAAAGTATGTGCTGGCCATGTATGGTACGGGACTTTGGGGGCCGATATGGGGATATATTTCCGTGAATGAGGATAAGAACAGTGTTTTCGGAGCGGATTTCAGTCATCAGGGAGAAACACCGGGGTTAGGCGCGGAAATTGCAACTTTAACGTTCAGTTCACAGTTTGCCGCCAAGCAAATCTTCCCGAATAATGAATTTAAGAGCATCGCTGTCGTGAAACCCGGCAAAACGGCTCAAGGTCAGGATTATGTGGATGGAATTTCAGGCGGGACAATTACCAGTAATGCGGTCGATCAGATGCTCCGGAACAGCCTGAAAAATTATGTTGATTTTTTAAACGCTAAAAAATAAGGAATTATGGGACTATTATCCGGAAAAAATAAAGAGATTTTGTTAGGCCCCCTGAGCAGGAATAATCCGGTCATTATTCAGATGCTTGGTATTTGTTCTGCCTTGGCTGTGACGGCAAAACTGGAGCCGGCTATCGTCATGGCGCTTTCGGTGACGGCCGTAGTGGCTTTTTCAAATGTAATCATATCATTGCTCAGGAATACGATTCCCAACCGGATACGTATCATCGTACAGTTAGTCGTTGTTGCGGCGCTGGTGACCGTTGTGAGCGAAGTGCTGAAGGCTTTTGCATACGATGTAAGCAAACAGTTGTCGGTGTTCATCGGGTTGATTATAACGAACTGTATCCTGATGGGACGTCTGGAGGCGTTTGCTTTGGGAAATCGTCCGTGGGCATCCTTCCTCGACGGGATAGGGAACGGACTGGGTTATGGCATTATTTTGGTAATAATCGCTTTCTTTCGCGAGTTGCTGGGGTCGGGTACGCTTTTTGGCTATTCCGTAATTCCGCAAGCCGTATATGAGGCCGGTTATGTGAACAACGGTTTGATGATCATGCCCCCGATGGCGTTGATTTGCTGTGCCGTTATCATCTGGATACACCGTTCGCGAAATAAAGATCTTCAGGAAAATTAAGCAGAAAAAATAACTAAGAATGGAACAATTATTAAGCACATTCGTACGGTCGATTTTTGTTGAGAACATGATTTTCGCATACTATCTGGGTATGTGTTCGTATCTGGCTGTTTCAAAAAATGTAAAGACCGCATTGGGGTTGGGTATAGCGGTGACGTTTGTCCTTGTTTGTACGCTGCCGATCAATTATCTGTTGGAAAACTACGTATTAAAGGAAGGCGCGCTGAGCTGGCTTGGCATGCAATATGCCGGTGTGAACCTGAGTTTCCTTTCGTTTATCATCTTTATAGCCATTATCGCATCATTCACGCAGCTGGTTGAGATGGTCGTCGAACGGTTCCTTCCCTCCCTGTATTCATCACTGGGAATCTTTTTACCGTTGATAGCGGTGAACTGCGCGATCATGGGCGGTTCCCTGTTCATGCAACAGAAAGCGTTTATAAATGTGGGCGAAGCCACAATGTACGGATTCGGTTCGGGAGCCGGCTGGCTGATTGCCATTATGGGAATGGCCGCTATCCGTGAAAAACTGGCTTATTCGAACATCCCGAAACCGTTGAGAGGTTTGGGTATCGCTTTCATCCTGACCGGTTTGATGGGTATCGGATTTATGTGTTTCTCGGGTCTGAAAATCTAATTATTAACGAAAAAAATGAATCTGTAAAATGATAATATTAATGTCAGGCGGACTAACAATAACGGCCGGAGCCGTGATTTTCCTTTTAATCACGCTGATACTGGTCGGTGCACTGCTTGTAGCAAAAGCAAAATTGATGCCATCCGGAAATGTGAAGGTGGTAGTTAACGGCGAAAAAGAATTTGAGGCTCCTATCGGAGGAACGGTGTTGAATACGCTCCAGAGCCAGGGTATATTTCTTTCATCTGCCTGCGGAGGCAGCGGAAGTTGCGGACAGTGTCGCTGCCAAATACCGGAAGGCGGCGGCAACATCCTTCCGACGGAAATCGGCTTCTTCTCGCGTAAACAAATTCAGGCAAACTGGCGCCTCGGATGCCAGACCAAAGTGAAGGAAAACATCGCGATAAAAGTGCCGGATGAGGTATTCGGCGTGAAAGAGTGGGAGTGTACGGTTATCTCGAACAGGAATGTATCCACTTTTATCAAAGAATTTATTGTCGCATTGCCGGAAGGCGAACACATGGATTTCGTACCGGGTTCGTATGCACAGATCAAGATTCCCAAGTTCTCAATGGATTATGATAAAGATATTGATAAGGATTCGGTCGGCCCCGATTATCTTCCGGCATGGGAACAGTACGGACTGTTCGGACTGAAATGCCGCAATAACGAAGAAACGATCCGCGCCTATTCAATGGCCAACTATCCGGCCGAAGGAGACCGCATCATGCTTACGGTACGTATTGCTACCCCTCCTTCCAAACCGAAACCGCAGGTTGGCTTTATGGACGTTATGCCGGGCATCGCATCGTCTTATATCTTTACGCTGAAACCGGGCGATAAAGTGATAATGAGCGGTCCTTACGGCGATTTCCACCCGATATACAACTCCAAACGCGAGATGATGTGGATTGGCGGCGGCGCCGGTATGGCTCCTCTTCGTGCGCAGATTATGCACCTGACGAAGACGCTTCGTATCACCGATCGTAAGATGTCGTATTTCTACGGAGCCCGCGCTCTTAACGAAGTGTTCTATCTCGACGATTTCCTCGCAATCGAGAAGGAATTTCCCAATTTCACATTCCATCTGGCGCTCGACCGTCCCGATCCGGTAGCCGATAAGGCCGGAGTTAAATATACGGCAGGTTTCGTTCATCAGGTCATTTACGAAACATACCTGAAAGATCACGAAGAACCGGAAGAAATAGAATACTACATGTGTGGCCCCGGCCCCATGTCGAAAGCCGTCGAACAAATGCTCGACAGTCTTGGCGTGCCGCCTGAAATGTTGCATTTCGACGACTTCGGAGCGTAAGTCAACAATAAAAAAAATTTCTCTCTCTTATTTTTACTGTAAGAGAGAGAAAAATTTTTTATCAAAAAACATATAGATAATACAATATTTCCACACCATACAGCGTTTTATATTAAAATTGCATCTATAAACAACAGTGACCGGCGACAATGCAGACATGCAATGATTGAAACGGTCATAAAGTTTAATATAAATTTTATTGCAAGATGAAACAGTTATTATTTACATTTTTCTCAATCGTATTGTGTTATTCATTGTTTTTTGACAATGAAAGCAAGTCTTCGGCTGTAGAAGAACTGAATTACATTTATGAAAAAACGTCACCCGGCATGTATCTGGCGAAAGATACATTATGCCCTTATGCATATAACATTATTGATTATAAGACAACTATATGGAACCC
>JAITDQ010000311.1 GCA_031282485.1 Tannerella sp.
GATATGCGCATCTAAAGGAGCGCACTAAATTTGTTCTATTTTTATTAAACACATATAATTATGAGAAAAATAATTTTATTATTCGCAATTTTTGCAGTGGTATTGCGTATTGAAGCACAGGAAATTGTGCAATGGCGGTTTGACCGCACGGGTATTTATACGGAGACGGGCTTGTTGAAATCGTGGCCTGCCGACGGACCTCAACTGCTCTGGCATTACGACGGGTTGGGAGAAGGACATTCGTCGCTTGCCGTATCGACTTCGGGGAAGTCGTACATTACCGGCATGACGGATGGAAAAGGCTACATCTACGTCTTTGACGCTGCCGGCAAACTCCTGAACAGGAAAGAATACGGTCGGGAATGGGGCGAGAGTTACAACGGCACGCGCGGCACGATAACGCCCGACAACGGCAAACTGTACCTGATTTCGGGTTATGGCGATATTATCTGTCTGAACGAGGCCGACTTGAACATCGTGTGGAAGAAGAGTATGCTGACCGATTTCGACGGTTCGAACATCACCTGGGGCATCTGTGAGTCGCCGCTCATTGTGGGCGATAAACTGATTGCTTCTCCCGGAGGAAAAACGAATAACATTGTTGCGCTTGACAAAAATACGGGCAATCTTATATGGAGTTGTGCCGGCGACGGCGAACTTTCGGCGTACTGTTCGCCTGTTTACGTTGGCGACCAGCAAGTTCCGCAAATCGTAACCATGATGCAGAAGCACATCATCGGCGTTGATTTGGCTACGGGGAAAAAACTGTGGTCATACGAACACATTAACCAGCACGGCGTTCATCCCAACGTGCCTGTGTACGCCGACAACATGTTACTTTGCACAAGCGGTTACGGCAAAGGTTCCGTGATGCTTCGTCTGACCGACGGCGGACGCAATGTGGAAAAAGTGTGGGAATCGCAGCAGTTGGATTCACGTTTAGGCGCTATGGTCAAAATCGGCGACTATGCGTATGGTTCCGGCGACCGCAACCGTTTCTGGTTTTGCGTGGACTGGAAAACCGGCGAACTGAAATACAAGGAAAACAGTCTGGGCATCGGCAATATCATTTCGGCTGACGGTATGCTTTACTGCTATGCCGAAAAGGGCGATGTGGCATTAGCGAACAGCAGTCCGGACAAATTCGATATTGTCGGCAAATTTCCCGTTACGCTCGGAACCGACCAGCACTGGGCGCATCCGGTTATTCACAAAGGCGTTCTTTACGTCCGGCACGGGAATACGCTGATGGCTTATAAAATCAAAAGTTGAATGGCATGAACCGGAAAGTCACTGTCGCTACGATTGCAATAATAATCTTTTATGCAGGAGTTATTGTGGTGTGGCACGTGTATTCTCCGGAAAGAAATATCGGGATACAGAATCCGGGAGCGGATAACCGTCCGCCCGAAACCGCCCGTAAAGCGAGTGATGTACGTATCGGCGAATTTTTTATGCGCTATGAGGAAACAACCTCCCGGCTGACAGGTAAATGGACGCGCTTCCGGGGCGAGGCTTCTTCCAATATTGTCCATACCCCAAATACAATTTCCCTGACGCAGGATGATTATCCCGTTCTCTGGGGAGTGGAAACCGGCGAAGGACATGCATCGAGCGTTATCTATAACGGATTTGTCTATTTTCTGGAT
This sequence comes from Tannerella sp., assembly GCA_031282485.1. Taxonomy (GTDB): domain Bacteria; phylum Bacteroidota; class Bacteroidia; order Bacteroidales; family Tannerellaceae; genus Tannerella. The sequence continues at coordinate 1,650 of JAITDQ010000311.1, forward strand.
TACGACGAGGGATTGAGTTCGGACATGCTGCGCTGCTTCTCGCTGGAAACCGGCAAAGAGCAATGGCGGAGATGGTATCGTGTGCCGATGAAACGCAATCATGGTTTTTCCCGCACAGTGCCGGTCATTTCAGACGATTACATTATCACGCTTGGTCCGCAGGGGCATCTGATGTGCTGTCATCCTGTTACGGGCGACCTTTTGTGGGGGAAAGACATACAAAACGAATATAAAACGGAAGTTCCTTTCTGGTACACGGGTCAATGTCCGTGTGCGGACGACGGAGTACTTGTCATTGCGCCTGCCGGAGAAGAAATCCTGCTGACCGGACTAAACTGTCTTACGGGAGAAACCGTCTGGCAAACTCCCAACCCGCTTCAATTCAAAATGTCGCATTCTTCGGTGATGCAGATGACCTTACTCGGTAAAAAAACATACGTTTATGCCGGTGTTGGCGGCGTCTGCGGCGTCTCGGCCGAAAAAGAAGACCGGGGAACGCTGTTGTGGAGCGCATCCAAATGGCAGCCGTCCGTCATAGCGCCTTCGCCGCTGCAACTGTCTGCGAACAATATTTTTCTGGTTGCCGGATACGGCGCGGGCGGCGCTTCGTTGAAGATAGACAGGCAGGGAAACAAATGGACAGCCTCCGTCACCGAGCAGTATAAAGCCAGCGAAGGACTGTCGAGCGAACAGCAAACTCCCATTCTGTATAATAATATGATTATTACCGTCATTCCCAAAGACGGCGGCAGTATGCGGGGGAAACTGGTTGCATATTCGCCGGCGGATTTGCACAATCCCATTTGGTCGTCGGGGGCGGACGAGCGTTTTGGCTTGGGTCCCTACCTGATTATCAACGACCACGTCTTTGTTTTCAAGGACGACGGCGAACTCTATATTTACGAAATCAACGCCAAAAGTATGCATCTGAAAAAGAAACAGCGCATCATGGACGGCGTAGATGCGTGGGGTCCCATGGCGTATGCCGACGGACGGTTGATTGTGCGGGATGCGAATAATGTGAAATGCTTAAAAATAAATTGACATGTCGAAACAGATGCGCATATTCTTTAATTTCGCTATCCTGCTGCTTGTGGCGGGGTTTGTCGGATATATGATTGTTTCGGTGAACGGCGAGACAGTCGAATATGGCGAGGCGGAAACGGAGACTGCAGATTTTCTCAGCCCCTGCACTCTTGAGACGACATACGCTTTTCCCGAAGATGTGAGACGGTTGCGTTTGTCCGGCGACCGTGCGTATGTTGCAACTTCCGATTCGGTCTTTGCTTTCGACAGGGATAATATGATTTGTATAAATCGCTTTTATGCGGGAGAAAACATGGCGGATATCGCTGTCGATAACGGCAAAGAGGAAATATACGCGCTTTACGATACCGGAATTAAGGTGTTCACACGTAACGGACAACTTATTCGCGAATGGGCAGCGTGCAGCGACAATTCTCTTTACGTCTCCATTGCCCTGTCGGACGAGTATGCTTTTGTTACCGACGCCGAGAATAAAAATATCTGTCAATATACGAAAGAAGGGAATTTTATACGGTTTATCAACAGTCCCCGCGGATTTGTCATTCCGTCGTATTCGTTTGATATTGAAAATTTCCGTGATACAGTCTATTGCGTCAATTCGGGACGTCATCAGGTGGAAAGTTATACGGTGGACGGTAAATTTATCGCCTCTTTCGGTATTCCCGGAAGTAAACCCGGTACTTTTTCAGGATGCTGCAATCCCGCCCGTATTACTTTCGACGCTAACGGACAACTGCTTACTTCGGAAAAAGGCAATCCGCGCGTCTGTCTGTTTGAACGGGGCGGCCGGTTTGTCCGTATGCTTCTGAACAGCAAAATGCTCGGCGGCGGACATGAGGCCTGCGAAATTCAGGCGGAAAACGGCAGGATTTATGTTGCCGGAAAAGAAAAAATCAACGTGTATAAAACTAAGGAAATATCATTGTAATATGGAAAATATATCGCGAAAAAAGTTTTTGAGAACGCTTGGCTCGGTGGTTACGGGAGGTACGATTGCCGGCGTTTCGGGCGTGATTATCAGTAAAAATCATCTGAAAGACGGTCTTACTCCCGTTTCCGCAGGCGAACAGCAGGATGATTTCGTATCACCCTACAAACCGGTTGTCGTATTTACCTCGCCGGGAAATATCGAAGCCTTTGAACAGCATGACGGCAGACTGTATGTGGTTTCCGAAAACAAACTTACGGTGATGGACGATTACGGAAAAACACTGTCCCGCTTCGGCATTAAAGAAGGACTGACCCGGGATATGGCTGTGGATGCGGACGGTATTTATCTGCTCCGTCCCGCCTCCGTTCTGGTCTATTCACATTCGGGAGAACTGCTGCGCGAATGGAACGCCTGCAGCGAACTGTCCGATTACTGTTCGTTTACGCTCGCCGGCGATTTTGTTTTCGTTACCGATAAGGATAACAAAAACATCTGTAAATATACTCGCGAAGGTGTTTTCGTGAAGTTTATCGGCAGTCCCAACCGCTTTATCATCCCAAGCCTGACCTTTGGAATTGCATACGCAGACGGAAAACTGTACTGCTCCAATTCGGGACGTCATCAGGTAGAAATCTATTCGACTGACGGGGAATATGAAGGTAAATTCGGCGCTGCGGGAGGCCGGCAGGGATATTTTTGCGGATGCTGCAATCCCGTTTACCTGACCTGTACGCCGACAGGTGAAATCATTACTTCCGAAAAAGGCAATCCGCGCATCAGTTGTTACAGCGGCGACGGTAAATTCCGTTCCCTGCTGCTCGGCGGCAAAATGCTCGACGAAGGAAACACGGCGGCAAACAGAGTGAAGATTGCCGGTAACAAACTTTTTACGGCAGGTAAAGACAAAATCAGGGTTTACGAATACGACCCGCAACTGGCGGCAGCCGGCGTATGCAGCGGTTGCGGCGTTGACTGCGGATTGAAAAAAACATAAACAACAGAATGGAAAAGCATACGACTACTCCCATATCGCGCAAACGTTTTCTGCAATTATGCGGTTCCATAGCGGCAGGAACAACAATTGTCGCCGTATCGGGCGCTGTCGCCGGACGGATGATACGGCGCGACGCCGATTATTTCTGGCAGATAGACCCGTCGAAATGTACGTTCTGCGGACGTTGCGAGAAAGAATGCGTGCTTCCCGTGTCGGCGGTCAAATGTGTTCATGCCAACAAGGTATGCGGCTATTGCGATTTGTGCGGCGGCTATTACCGCACTAACGTGAAAGACCTGAATACGGCAGCCGAAAACCTGATGTGTCCGACAGGCGCTATCAAACGGAAATATGTGGAAGACCCCTATTTTGAATACACCATTGACGAAAGTCTCTGCAACGGCTGCGGCAAATGCGCAAAAGGTTGCAACTCGTTCGGAAACGGGTCGTTATACCTGCAGGTAAAACAGGATATCTGTAAAAACTGCAACGAATGTAAAATCTCCAAAGTATGTCCGTCGGGCGCTATTCAACGGGCGCCGCTCGACAGGGCATACATGTTGAAAGACGGATGAACAGAATGAAAAAAAGAATTATAAACCTGCTGCTGTCAGGATTGCCGGGATTGTCCGCATTGCCGGCAGTTGCTCAAAACCGTTTCCCAAAACCCGATTTCGAGTCGGGATACCAGTATCCGTCATTCAGTTATGCCGTGCCCGATGAAACATGGTGGAATACGGTTGATATTATCCTGCTTGTTGCAATGATGTGTATCGTGACGCTGGCGGTTGTCAAACAGCGGAAACGTATGCCTGTGTTTATTGTTTCCGTTATTTCCGTTTTATATTTCGGCTTTTTCAGAAACGGCTGCGTATGCAGCATCGGCGCCATCCAGAATGTGATTTTAGCATTGACAGACAGTTCCTACGTCATGCCAACAGCGGTATTTCTGATGTTTATTCTGCCCGTCATTTTCACCTTTCTGTTTGGAAGAGTATTTTGTGCAGGCGTATGTCCGTTCGGCGCATTGCAGGAACTGGTAAACATTAAAAATTTCAGATTATCGAAGGCTGTTTCGACGGTGTTGGGAATAATCCCCTGGATTTATCTGCTGTTTGCCGTTTTATATGCCGTCACCCGAAGCAGTTTTATCATTTGCCGTTTCGACCCTTTCATCGGCATCTTCCGTATGGGAGGCGACATTGGAATGATAGTTTTCGGCGGATTGCTGCTGATTGCTTCCGTTTTTACCGGCAGACCGTTTTGCCGTTTTCTGTGTCCCTACGGCGCACTGTTGAGCCTCTTTTCCCGTTTTTCAATCCGGCGTATCAGTATCACGCCTTCCTGCATTAACTGCGAACTTTGTCACAATGCCTGCCCTGTCGCCGCCATTCGTCCCCCTTACGAAAACAGGGTAAAAGAAAATCGCAGGGAAGGAGTAAAGAGATTGCTCGCCTATTTTGTTTTCCTGCCGGTAATGGCGTTTGCCGGCGCATTCATTATGCGCACGACAAGCCACGCACTCAGCACGGTAAATAAGGATATCCGCCTGTATGAACAGGTGATGCGAAACGAAACACATCCGCAGGATATTCAGCCCGTTGACGTGGAGGTCTTCTTTTCGCAGGGCGGAACGATAGACGAACTGGAATCGCGCGTTGCAAAAATCAGCGCCGGATTCAAAACATGG
>JAITDQ010000326.1 GCA_031282485.1 Tannerella sp.
TTATATATATTTTTATTGATTGTTTTTGTTTCGCGTGCGCGCGCGCGTATTTTTAATGTATGCGCGTATCCGTGTGTGTGTGTGTGTGTGTGTGTGTGTGTGTGTGTGTGTGTGTAAGAAAATACCTGATACTGCCAAATAAGAGCGTTATTCAGCAGTATTTTTTTGTCAATATGTAGTGCTAATGTTTTCATTGCGACGGCAAAGGTAAGGAATGTTTTTTAAAAAACAATAGTTTTAAGAAAAAAATGAAAAAATATTTTTTTATTCATCCGGTTTAACCGGTTGCTTGATTATGAAATGTTTTAAAAATATTTGCATATTTGAAAATTTATTCATTACTTTGTGTTTTCAAATAAGAAACTTTCCTGCACAGTATTTGTCGGGAACGATTAGAAACAAAAGTAATTTATTATGAAACAACTGTTTGATGGGTCTATTGCAAAAAGAGCAGGCATTGTACTGGTTGCTGTTTTTTTTGTTGCAAATGCCTATACACAGGTATCTGACAACGATAATGACTTAATGCCTGCCGAGGTTAAAAGAGTCAGAGAAGAATTAAACCTTGTTGCAAGCAAAGTTAAAATAAAGGGTCAAACGCTGCTGATTGATTCCGCATTACTGAAGCTGGAAATGGAAAATGAAGAGGCAATGCTGCCTGCCGACGAACTTTATGACGGGGAATGGAACAATGAGTTTGTACGTGCATATTCCAACAGTCAGATTCCCGATACGTTCCGGATAGACGTGACTTCTTTCGTGAATCCTTTCAACGGCAGAGTTACCTCGCGTTTCGGCGTTCGCAGACGCCGTTTTCATTACGGAACCGACATAAAATTGCAGGTCGGCGATACGGTAGTCGCTGCTTTCGACGGTAAGGTCAGAATTAAAAAAAATCAGGGCAGACGGAAAGGCTATGGTAAATATATTGTGCTTCGCCATTCTAATGGCCTGGAAACGGTTTATGGACACTTGTCCGACTTTCTTGTTAACCTCGACGAAAATGTGAAAGCCGGCCAGCCTATCGGTCTTGGCGGTAATACGGGACGCTCTTTCGGCTCTCATCTGCATTTCGAATGCCGTTTTCTCGGAATGCCGATTAATCCGGAAGAAATTGTTGATTTTGAAAACGAATGTACTTTCGATGAATCCTATCTCTTTGTAAAATCCAAATCTCAAAACTACAATTATGCTTCTTCCATGAAAACCCAGCGCAGACAACGAATTCAGGCAACAAGACGGAAACCGGTAACAAATACCGGAAAATCAAGCTATTCAACTGCAACAGTAAAAAAATCAAGGGTTGGATCTGCATCCGATGGAAAATTACACTACCATCGCGTTAAAGACGGCGATACGCTGGGAGCAATCGCTGCCAGATACGGGACAACAGTCTCTAAATTGTGTCAACTGAACGGCATAACTTCAACTACCAAATTGAAAATAGGTAAAGTTTTGCGTTGTTCGTAAATTCTTTGTACTTTTGCATCGTCAAAGACGAAACGATGGATACCAAAGAGCAATTCGAAACAGTGATAAACGTTTGCCGCAGTCTTTTTGATAATAAATTGAAAGATTACGGCGCGTCGTGGCGTATTATGCGCCCTGAATCTATTACCGACCAACTGTTTATAAAGGCTAAACGTATCCGTACCCTCGAAACTAAAGGCGCCGGACTGATTGACGAAGGTGTACGCGAGGAACTTATGGCAATAGTCAATTATGGAATTATCGGTTTAATACAACTGCAATTGGGCTTCTCGTACACTGTAGATATTGATAACAGGCGGGCGCTTGAACTCTACGATTTCCACATGAACCGCACTAAAGAATTAATGTACGCCAAAAACCATGACTATGACGAAGCATGGCGCGATATGCGAATCACTTCACTTACCGACCTGATTCTCCAGAAAATTTACCGCACAAAGCAAATTGAGACAAACAAGGGCTTGACACTCGTTTCCGAAGGTGTTGACGCCAATTATTCCGATATGATTAATTATTCATTATTTTCTCTTATAAAATATGAAATTGAAGAAAAAAACTGTCCTGATTGAAATATGCAGATTCCTGCTCGGAACGGCTCTTGTTCTCTCCGGCTTTTTTAAAGCAATTGACCCATGGGGTAGCGCCTACAAGATTGATGAATATCTCGGTGCATTTGGTTTGCGTTATCTTACCGCTTTCGATTTAAGCCTTTCATTCATCCAGATTGCTCTCGAATTTACCGTAGGGGCCTGCCTGTTGCTGGGTATTTACCGGAAACGCACTACGCTGCTGGCGCTTGTTATTATGCTGTTTATGACCCCGCTAACGCTTTATCTTGCTTTCAAAAACCCGATTTCGGATTGTGGTTGTTTCGGCGATGCATTGATAATAAGCAACTGGCAGACCTTTTTCAAAAATGTGGTTTTGCTCGCAGCTGCCGTTTATCTGTTTCAACATAAAAAATCACTCGTAAAATTGTTTTCCAGAAAGAAATACTTCATCACTTTCTTATGGATTCTTTTCTTTATAGTTGGTTTCTCGACGTATTCTTATATGAACCTGCCTGTTATTGACTTTCGACCGTATAAAATCGGAACCAATATTAAGGAAAAGATGGAAATCCCCGACGGAGCAGAGCAGTCAAAATACGAAACTACGCTCATTTATTCAAAGAATGGCGTCAGTAAGGAATTTAACATCAATAATTACCCGAAAGATGATTCAACATGGACTTTCGTTGATTCCCGAAATCGTTTGATAAAGAAAGGCTATGTACCGCCAATCCACGATTTTACAATAACCAATAGTCATGGAGAAGACATTACCGACGCAATACTCGACAATCCATCATACACTTTCCTTTTGATTTCAAGCAAAATAGAAAATGCAAAGGATTATAATATTCTATTAATAAACGATATATACGACTATGCACGCCTGAACGGATACGGTTTTTATGCACTGACAGCCTCTTTGAACGATGATATTAAAAAATGGAAAGAAAGCACAGCTGCAGAATACCCGTTTTGTACTACCGACGAAACTGCGCTGAAAACGATTGTCCGTTCAAACCCCGGTCTGCTGCTCATAAAAGACGGGATTATTCTCAACAAATGGTCGAACAACAAATTGCCATCCAAACTCGACAAACCTCTCGAAGAATCCCGACTTGGACAGCAAGGCTCTAATCAAAGCCTGCAGAAAATCATTATTACATTGCTTGTCCTGCTTATTCCGCTCGCTGTGTTGTATCTTTTAGACAAATATTATAATCGCGAGAAAAAACATGGGAAGCGACACGGAAAGAAATCGAACCATTATCTGGATGATATAAAGAAAAAACAAGCGAAAGAACAATATAAACATATTAATCAAAAATAAAATGAGAAAAAACATTGTAGCAGGGAACTGGAAAATGAACAATACCCTGCAAGAAGGAATCAATCTCGCAAGAGAACTGCAGAAAGTACTTGAAGGCAAGACTCTGAAATGCGAAGTAATAATCTGTACGCCGTTCATTCATCTGGCATCCGTCGCTGCCGAAGTCAAAACCATAGGCGTTGGCGCAGAGAACATTGCCGATAAATCTTCGGGTGCTTACACCGGCGAAGTCTCCGGAGCAATGATTGCATCAACCGGCGCAAAGTACGTTATCATTGGACATTCGGAACGCCGCGCATACTATGGTGAAACCAATGCTATCCTCAAAGAAAAAGTACTGCTGGCGCTTGCAAACGGACTTACCCCGATTTTCTGTGTCGGAGAAGTACTTGCCGAACGCGAAGCAGGCAAACAAAATGAAGTAGTTGGAACGCAAATTTCAGAATCACTGTTCAACCTTTCGACAGAAGATTTCGGGAAAATCATTCTCGCTTACGAACCCGTCTGGGCAATCGGTACCGGCAAAACTGCCACATCCGGACAGGCTCAGGAAATACACGCATTCATACGCAAGACTGTTGCCGGCAAATACGGAAACTCAGTTGCCGATGCAGTATCAATCCTCTACGGTGGCAGTTGTAACGCCGGAAACGCCGGAGAATTGTTTGCCAACCCCGATGTTGACGGTGGTCTTATCGGCGGAGCATCACTGTCAGTAGACAAATTTTTACCAATCATAGAAGCATTTTAAGAAATGTTGCGGAAAATAATTTTAACTTCCGCAGTCTGTACAGCAAGCCTTTTCACCTGTCAGGCACAGAAAAGCATTATCGACGAACTTCAGCGTTCAACTGCAGGCGAAGGAACAGTTCGCATTGCAGTTGACGACGCTGTTTCAAAACTGCTGGGAACACCTGCCATCGAAAACAATTTTCCCGATAACAGCGTTTCAGCTAAAGTCGACGGATTCCGGATAGTTGTCTATATGGGTAACGACCCTAAAAAATCGAAGGACGAAGCCGCTTACCGGCAAACGCAAATCTATGAAAACTTTCCGGAAATAAAAACCTATATCCGTTACGAAGCGCCTGTATGGAAAGTTTTTGCCGGCGATTTTCTTACCCGCGAATCGGCAGTTGTTGTATTGCGCGACATGCAAAAGATGTTTTCCGAATTCGGAAAAGAGATGTATATAGTTTTTGAAAAAATAAACTTCCAATTATCAACACAGTAATATTATGAGCCGGAAACCCGAACTGCTGAGAAGAAAAGAAAAAATTGCCGGCCATTACAGGCAAATTCTCGAATTGCTGGGCGAAGATACTACCCGCGAAGGTCTTCTTAAAACCCCGGAACGGGTGGCGGAATCGTTGCTTTTCCTGACCAAAGGTTACGGGCAAGACCCGGGCGCTATACTCTCTTCCGCAGTGTTTATCGAAGATTATAAACAGATGGTTATTGTGAAAGACATTGATTTTTTTTCGATGTGCGAACACCATTTGCTGCCGTTTTTCGGCAAGGCACACGTAGCCTACATCCCTGACAGGACAGTAGCAGGATTGAGTAAAATTCCGCGCATAGTTGACGTATTTGCCCGTCGCTTGCAGATTCAGGAACGGATGACTACTCAGATAAAGAATTGCATTCAGGAAACGCTAAACCCGCTTGGCGTAATGATAGTCATTGAAGCGCAGCACCTTTGTATGCAGATGCGGGGAGTTGAAAAACAAAATTCCATAACTACCACTTCCGACTTTACAGGCGCCTTCAATCAGGCAAAGACGAGGGAAGAATTTATCAGTTTGATAAAGAGTTAATCTTTTATTTCTTCAAAATCGACATATTCGCCTTCTTCTTTCCGGATAATTTTTGGGGCGGATTGCGATTTTTCATTCTGCCGGCGGCCGGTGTTTTGTCGGTAATGTTTGCTGCGCGGCGAACTGCCGAAAAGCAGCCTGCCGACGTTGAATCCAAACAGCGCTCCAATCAGCATGATGATGATAACGATTAAAAATAATGCCTTTAACATTTGTATATCCGATATATTTGAGATACAAAGTTAAATCAAATTTTTTATTCGCGCAAATAATTGCCTTGACATAGGAGAAGATACTGTTCTAAGGGCTTAGAAAGCGCTGTTCTAACAGACTGATGCAACTGAATGATAGAATTTATCGGGAAAAGCATCAAAGTTAAGTAATGTTCCGGGTCTTCCGTTAATTTTGTTTTAGGGTTTCATTTGATTTTTTCGCGTACTGATTTCAGGAATTCCCGCATTGCGTCGGTGTCGCGGTTTTCGATTATAGTGATAAGTCCGGCGAGTTCTTTGCGGATTTGAGCAAGTTGTGCAGGTGTTCGTGGATTGAAGAGGATTTCTGTGAGCAGGTAGTCGTCTTCGGATAGCAGTCCGCGAGCGATTTCGTTGTGTTTTTTGAATGTTGTTCCCGGCGCTTCCTGGTGTTTCATTACTGAAGCAAAGACGAGAGTAGAAGTGAAGGGAATGGACAGTGAATAAGCGATGGTTTCGTCGTGTTCTTCGAAAGTGTATTCGAAGATGTTCAGTTTTAGGCGACTGTAGAGGTCGCGGAAGAATATTTTCCCCATGTGGTCGGATTCGGTGATGATGATTGCGTTTTCGGACGAGAGGCTGCCGAGGTTGGCAAACGTGGGGCCGAACATGGGGTGGGTTGATACGAATGGTCGTCCGGATTGGCGGTAGTATGTTTCCAGGCCGGTTTTTACGGATGCTATGTCGGATATGATACAGGTTTCGGGGATGTAGGGCAGGGCGGTGTTGAAGGCGTCGATTGTATATTTGACTGTGGCGGCGTTGAGCAGGATTTCGGGCTTGAAGACGCGGATGTCTTCGGGCTGTGTCATTCGGATGCAGTTGTAGATGAAGCGGAGGCGGTCGCTGTTGGGGTCGAATATGGCGACTTCATGTTCGGTGTTCAGTATGTCTGCGAAGAAAGCGCCCATCTTGCCGGCGCCGAGTATTTGTATTTTCATGTTTTATTTGTTTAGGATTTCGATTTGCTGACGGATTGATTCTTCGTGGATTGCTTCGAGGATGTTGCGCATGAAGCTGGTTCCGATGCCCAATTTTTCGGCTTCTGTGATGCGGTTGGCAAGTATTTCGCTGTAGCGTGCGGTTTGGAGAACAGGCATGTTGTGTTCTTTTTTGTACTGTCCGATTTCGCGGGAGATGCGCATCCGTTTGGTGAGTGTGCCGAGCAGTTCGGCGTCGATTTCGTCAATCTGCTGCCGGAGTTGGACGAGGTTTTCGGTGGTTTGGTTTGTCTCTCTTACGATAAGCATATTGATGATGTAGGAGAGTATTTCGGGTGTTATTTGCTGTTCTTTGTCGCTCCAGGCTTCGTCGGGCGAGCAGTGTGATTCTATGATGAGTCCGTCGTATCTGAGGTCCATTGCTTGCTGGCTGAGCGGGGCGATGAGTTCGCGCTTGCCGCCGATATGGCTTGGGTCGCAGATGAGGGGGATGTTTGGGATGCGTCGTTTGAGTTCGATTGGAATGTGCCAGGAGGGCAGGTTTCGGTATATTTTTTTGTCGTATGTGCTGAATCCGCGGTGGATTGCTCCGATACGGCGGATGCCTTCGTTGTAGATGCGTTCTATGGCGCCGATCCAGAGTTCGAGGTCGGGATTGACGGGATTTTTCACGAGTACCGGGCCGTCGAATCCTGATATTTTCAGCGCTTCGGCTATTTCCTGGACGGCGAATGGGTTGACTGAGGTGCGTGCGCCGAGCCAGAGTATGTCGATGCCGTGTTTTACGGCTTCGAATACGTGGTTTTTGTTCGCTACTTCGGTGCCGACGTACATGCCGGTTTCTTGTTTTACGCGCTGTAGCCATGGCAGTCCGGCGACGCCTGTTCCTTCGAAGCCTCCCGGTTTGGTACGTGGTTTCCAGATTCCTGCCCGGAAGATTTTTATACCTTTCCCGGACAGTTCGCGAGCTGTTGTCATTACTTGTTTTTCTGTTTCTGCGCTGCATGGGCCGGCGATGATGAGTGGTCGTCGGGCGCTTATTCCGGGCAGAAGGATTGATTGTAATTCCATTTTTGTTTTGTTTTGTTTATGTTAAAAAAAAATCCTGCCTTGTTCGGACAGGATTCTGTTGTTATTAAAATCTTTTTTGTGTTTTATTATACAAAATCCTGTCTTACTTTGTACCAAAAGTAAAAGTAAAAAAAGAAGTATGTAAAATAAAAACGGTTCATTTGAATTTGTCTTGTTTTAAATTCGGTCGCAAAATTAATTGTTTTTTTTATAAAACAAACGATATTCCGGGTTTTTCATCAATTTTCTTTGTTTTTGTTATGATTTTGAATGTATTTATGCCTTTTTTATTCGTACAGTCTCAGTACTTTTTCTTTTAATTTGCTGAAGAATTTTATTCTCTCTTTTTCCGGTGCGCCGTTCATATAGAGCGATTTGCTCATTTGATCTTTGAGCCAGGTTTCGGTTTCTTTGCAGAGGGCGGTATTGGCGGAATGAATGCTGCTGATAAAAAAAAGCATAAACGACACTGTTTTAGTGTCGTTTTGTCTGGTTAGCATTAAATCGTTTGGCAGGTCTACAGAGCTTAAATACAAATTGAAAGGAATCTCTTTCTTATCCCATTTCTGGTAGCTGCTTTCGATGCATTTCCTGATATATTCTATCAGGTCCAGCGTTTGATTGCACAATAAAGTCAACGTTACTTTATCTGTGAACTGTTCTAAATCACGGTAATAAT
>JAITDQ010000330.1 GCA_031282485.1 Tannerella sp.
ACTTCCGTACAGACGCCTTCCGGCAATATGGCATACAAGGAAGCCCGGCTGATTATCGAATGTAAACTTGTAGAAGTGACAACCGTATCGCCGGATGACTTCTACACCGAAGAAGGACGCAGTTTCATCGTTGAAGCCCACGCCGAAACGAACGACTATCATAAAATAGTCTTCGGAGAAATAACGTCCGTCTGGATGCGTAAATAACGGCTCGCCTTCAAATATTTTCCGTAACAAGATGCTCTTGCCTCAAAAACAACGTAATCCCGGAGTGACATACAAAAGGGGTTTCAATACTCTTTGCCCGTTTCCCGCTTAAAAAAGCAAACATTGCGCTATCATTTGCAAAAATAATATTAGTTTGGCACGGATAAAGTCTATAATTTTGTATCCGTTATATGCTGATAATTTTCAATTTTTTAATTATAAATACTATGATTACCAGAAGAAGTTTCATTAAACGAACGTTAAGCGCAGGGGCGGGATTGATTGCTGCTCCGGCGATTGTGCCTGCATCCGTATTCGGCCCCAACGCCCCGTCGAACCGTATTAACATCGGCGCTATCGGCACCGGGCGCATTTCCCGCGACCATGACATGCCGGGCGTATTGAAATATGATTATGCCCGTATCATTGCCGTATCCGACTTGGACTCCAACCGACTGGCCGACGCCAAAAAGATGGTGGAAGATTACTATTCCAAAAAAACAGGTAAACCTTACAGCGGCGTAAACATGTACGAACATTACGAAGAACTGCTCGCAAACAAAGATGTTGACGCCGTCCTGATAAGCACGCCCGACCACTGGCATGCAAAAAACGCTATCGACGCGGTTCGCGCCGGTAAAGACGTCTACCTGCAGAAACCGACTTCGCTTACGATCGCAGAAGGACGCAAAATGAGCGATGCCGTGAATGCATCCGGGCGAATCCTGCAGATCGGAAGCCAGCAACGCTCAATGGAGCAGTTCCGCGTAGCCTGCGAACTGGTTCGCAACGGGCGTATCGGCCAACTGCAACGGATAGAAATCCGCCTGCCCGGCGACCCTCCGGGCGGCAATACGGAAGAGATGCCCGTGCCCAAAAACCTGAATTACGACAAATGGCTGGGACAGACGCCTTACGTCTATTATACCGAAGAACGGGTGCATCCGCAGAAAGGATACGGACGTCCCGGCTGGCTGCGCTGCGAACAGTTCGGCGCCGGAATGATAACGGGCTGGGGCGCGCACCATTTCGACATCGCTCACTGGGCAATGGACAGGGAATATTCAGGCCCCGTTGAAATATACGGCAAGGCAGAGTTTGCCACGGGCGGACTTTGGGACGTTCACGGCGCGTATGAAACGGAAATGCTTTACGACAACGGCGTCATCGTAACGGGAACGACCGACAGCCCGGAAAAACCCAACGGCGTATTTTTCACCGGAACGGACGGCTGGATTTTCGTCAGTCGCGGCGCCTACGCAGCATCGCCAAACGAGCCGATAAGCACCACATCGAAAGCTTTACAGGCTTCCGACCCGAAGATACTGTCTCCGCTGACGGACAACGACCCCGTCCGCCTGTACGTCAGCACGGATCATCACGGCAACTGGCTCGAATGTGTACGGACGCGGAAAATGAATATTACGCCTGCCGAGGTCGCTCACCGTTCATGCACGTCGTGCCTCCTCCAGCACATCGCCATGAAACTGAACAGGCGACTTTACTGGGATCCCATATTGGAACGTTTCAAAAACGACGACGAGGCAAATTCCATGATAGCGCGCCCGCACCGTCCGCCATATAATTTTTAATACAATAAAAAATATATGAGAGCTATTATCATTTCACTTGTATGTTTCCTTGCCATAAACGCCGTCGCGGCGGCCGGTAAGATTAAAATAACCGTTCAGGCCGGGGCATACAACAGAACGGACTGTGTCGTATCGGCCGATGTTTCCGCTCTCGACCTGCGCGGCTCTTCTGCCGTTGAGCTGTTCGAGACTACCGGGAAACAAAAGAAGCCCGTACCGTGCCAGCTCGTGACGGAACAGGGAAAGGCAACGCTTTTGTACTGGATACTCGACGGCCGTACCGCCGCCGGCAGCACGCGGACGTTCGTCGCAGGGAAGGGAAAAAAGAAAAAAGACGGCGGCCTGATGCAGGTCGAGGACAACCAAAAGGCGCTGATACTGAAAAAAGGCGATAAAAATATCCTTCAATATAATTACACGCTTGTCGAACCGCCTGCCGGCGCAGATAAGTCGTACGGCAGGAGCGGTTTCATCCATCCGGCCTGGTCGCCCGGCGGTAATATCCTGACAGCGATACAGCCCAAAGATCATTACCACCATTACGGAATATGGAACCCGTGGACAAGAGTGATGTACGACGGAAAAATGTACGACCTCTGGAACCTCATGGACAAACAGGGAACCGTACGGGCCGGAGATATTGAAAATACGTACCGCGGAGATGTTTTTGCCGGATATGCGGCGAATCTCGACCACTGCATATTCACGCCGGGTGAAGAAAAAGTGATCATGAACGAACGCTGGAACGTCAGGGCTTGGAACGTACCGGAAGGATTCCTTTGGGATTTCGAATCGCATCTGCACCCTTCCACCCCGTTGCCGGTGCTGTTAAAAGAATACCGTTATGCCGGTTTCGGATACCGCGCTACGGAGGACTGGACGAAAGAAAACTGCGAAATGCTCACATCCGAAGGCAAAACACGACAGCAGACAGACGGCTCTACCGCACGCTGGATATACATTACCGGCGCGACGAAAACCGGTCGTTCGGGATTGCTTTTCATGGGACATCCCGAAAATTACAATTCCCCCGAACCGCTGCGCATCTGGGATGAGAGTGCAAACGGCGGCAGAGGCGATGCGTTTATAAATTTTGCGCCTACAAAAAACAGGGACTGGGAACTTAAAGCCGGCGGACATTATCTGTTGCGCTACCGGATTTTGTCGTACGAAGGTGAAATGACAAAAGAAACGGCGGACAGGCTGTGGAATGATTTTGCTTATCCGGTGACTGTGCTGATTGATTAATTTACAGAATTATATAATTTTCATAATTTACACAGATATGTATATACGAAACAGATTTTTATTTATTATTGTGCTATGGGTTGGAGTCTGCGGACTGTCGGCTCAGCAAAAGACCGTTTCGGCGACTAAAACCGGCAACCGGATCGACGTCACGATAGGGAATACATTTTTTACAAGCTATCATTTTCAGGATAATGAGAAATATCCGTTTTTCTATCCGGTAAATGCGCCTCTTTCGGGGAACAGCGTCACGTCTTTGCGCAACGGCGAATACCCGCATCACAGTTCCCTGTTTTTCGGCTGCGACAGGGTGAACGGAGGCAATTACTGGCAGGAAGGCTTGGAACGCGGACGCATCATCTCTATCGGTGCGCGTATTACGGAAGGAAAAGGTGAACGGGTCGTCATCGAAGACGAATGTATATGGAAACGTCCGGATGCTCCGTCGCCGATTATAGACCGGAGGAAAATCACGATTTCGGCGCCGTCGGACAACCTCTTCGCAATAGATTTCGACGTAGAAATGGAAATGTTAATGGACGTTACCATTCAAAAGACGAACCATTCGCTTTTCAGCGCCCGCATTGACCCTGCCCTGAGCGTCAAACAGGGCGGCGTCATGATAAACTCCGGCGGCAAGGAAGGCGAAAAAGCCACCTTCGGCGAGGCTTCCCCGTGGATAGACTGTTACGGCGCACGCAAAACAGGCGTTGAAGGCATCGCTATCATGCAGCATCCTTCCAACAAATGGTTCCCTTCGCCGTGGTTCACGCGCGATTACGGTTTCATCTCTCCTACCCCGATGTTCTGGCCGGAAGACGACAAGGCAACACAACTGAAAAAAGGTGAAATCATACGGCTTCGCTATCGTGTGCTTGTTCATGCGGGAGACGTCAAAGAGGCAGGAATAGCCGGCGAGTTTGAGAAATATAAAAACGAATAACCCTTTTGAACACTCATGAACATAGACTTAAAAGGTAAAGTCGCCGCAGTGACGGGCGGCACGGGCGTGCTTGGAGGCAGCATCTCCAAAAGCCTGATAGAAAACGGCGTGAAAGTTGCGATTCTGGACATCGCGCCGGAGGCTACGGAAAACAAAGTGAAAGAACTGAGCCGCTTCGGGGACGTGACGGGAATCATCTGTAATGTGTTGAAAAAGGAAGACTTGGAAAGCGCACGCGGGCAAATCCTTGATAAATGGGGAAGCATCGACATCCTGATAAATGCCGCCGGAGGCAATCTCCCGGGCGCAACTCTGGCGGAAGACCAGACCGTTTTCGACATGAAAATAGAAGATTTCGACCGCGTCACGAACCTGAACATGAACGGAACCGTGTACCCCTGCCTGATATTCGGCAAAGCAATGGCCGAAAAAGGGGAAGGCAGCATCATAAACATCGCCTCCATGGCCATCTATTCGGCTATCACGCGCGTCCCGGGATATTCGGTGGCCAAAAGCGGGGTCGGTATCTTCACGAAATGGCTGGCAATGGAGATGGCATTGAAATTCAGTGAAAAAATACGTGTCAACGCACTGGCTCCCGGCTTTTTCATCGGAAACCAGAACCGCGCGGTGCTGATAAACCCGGACGGCTCCTATACGGAAAGAAGCCGGAAAGTGTTAGCCCGCACGCCGATGAAACGTTTCGGCGACATCACCGAACTGAACGGTATCGTTCATTTCCTTTGTTCCGAACATGCAAGTTTCATTACCGGAACGATTATCCCGGTCGACGGCGGATTCAGTTCCTTTAGCGGAGTATAATCATGGCACTGGAAAAGACCTGGCGATGGTTCGGAAAAAATGATTCCGTACCTTTATCATACTTGAAACAAATGGGCGTAGAAGGGGTTGTCACCGCACTGCATCACATTCGTCCCGGCGAAGTCTGGCCTGTGGACGGGATCAGGACGGTAAAATCCGAAATCGAACATCACGGCATGCGCTGGAGCGTAGTGGAAAGCCTTCCCGTCGCCGAAGGCATCAAAATCCGTTCCGCCGGTTATCCCGGGCTGATAGAGAACTACAAACAGTCGCTGCGTAATCTGGGCGCGTGCGGCATTGATACCGTCTGTTACAATTTCATGCCCGTATTAGACTGGGCGCGGACGAATTTGCATTTCAAAGACCGGAACGGAGGCGAATCCATGCTCTTTGACTATCCTACATTCGCCGCATTTGACATTTACATCCTGAAACGCAAAAATGCGACGGACAGCTACGACGGCGAAACGCTCCGGAAAGCGGAGGCCGTTATTGCCGCCATGACCGGAGAAGAAAAGGAAGAACTGGCACATAATATCATCGTCGTCACCCAGGCGTTTATAAACGGCGCGGTCGACAAAGACGCTTCCGACTACAAACAGCAGTTCCTCCGCTATCTGGAAACTTATAAAGACATCGGCAAGGAAGAACTGCGGGAGAATCTGTCCGCTTTTCTGAACGACGTAATCCCGGTGGCCGAGGAAGCCGGCATAAACCTCTGCATACATGCCGACGACCCACCGTTCCCATTACTGGGGCTGCCGCGAATCGCCGGCGCCATAGACGATTTTTTATGGATCATCAACCGGTACGATTCGACGTCCAACGGCGTTACGTTTTGCACCGGGTCGCTTTCGGGAAGTGCGGATAACGACCTCGTCGAAATGGCAAAAGCATTATCTTCGCGAATAAATTTTGTTCATTTAAGAAATACCGTATCTTTGCACTACCGCAGCTTCTACGAATCGGGGCACCTGAACGGAAACGTCGACATGTATTCGGTTATAAAAATCCTGCTCGAAGAACAGGCCGGCAGGATACGAACAGGACGAAAAGACTGTCGCATGCCGTTCCGCCCCGACCACGGAATCCGCATTGCAGACGATTACAACCGTACCGCCAATCCGGGATACCCGCTGTACGGACGGCTGAAAGGACTGGCAGAAATCGACGGCATGCAACATGCCATAGAACATATAATAAACAACAAATAAATGACAACAATGATACACCCCGAGAAAATAAAAACAAGCAAATCCCACCCCAAACCCATAATAACAACCCCCACCCCATATCTTTTAATTTTTAATTTATTCACTATGAAGTACAATTTCCTATCTTCTCTCGCCGGCATACTTATATTAAACGTATCGTGCACAACATCATCCGGTTCGTCCGATGAAAACGAAGTGAAGCTGATCACACTTGATCCCGGACATTTTCATGCGGCATTAGTGCAAAAAACTTCCTATCCCAACGTAAGCAGGGATGTATATGTCTATTCGCCGGCAGGCGCCGACTTAGACGAACATCTGAAAAAAATCGAAGGATATAACACAAGACCGGACGACCCGACCGGATGGAACGAAATAGTATATACCGGCGCCGATTTCCTCGAAAAAATGCTGTCCGAAAAGAAGGGAAACGTTATGGTGACAGCCGGCAACAACGGCAAAAAGACAGACTATATCCGGCAGACACTCTCGGCCGGCATCCATGTGCTTGCCGACAAACCCATGGCAATCAACGTTTCCGACTTCGAAAAACTGAAGGATTGTTTTCGTATTGCGCAGGAAAAAGGATTGCTGCTATATGACATCATGACCGAACGTTTCGAAATAACAACCATGCTGCAGAAAGAGTTTTCCCGCCTTCCGGCCGTGTACGGAGAGCAGCAGAACGGTTCGATCGACGATCCGGGAATCGTGAAAGAGAGCGTCCACCACTTCTTCAAAACGGTTTCCGGCAATCCGCTGATCCGCCCGGCATGGTTTTTCGACGTCAACCAGCAAGGCGAAGGGATCGTCGACGTAACCACCCATCTGGTAGACCTTGTCCAGTGGGAATGTTTCCCCGGACAGGCCATCAACTATCAGACGGATATTGAAATACTCGACGCAAACCGCTGGACTACACCCATCCCGCCCGCCCGGTTCAAAGAGGTAACGGGACTTGACGCCTATCCCGACTATCTGAAACAGAACGTTTCCAACGACACGCTGCACGTATACGCAAATGGCGACATCCATTACACAATACGCGGAGTAAACGCCAAAGTATCCGTTATATGGAATTACACATACCCCGAAGGTGGCGGCGACACGCACTATTCCATCATGAAAGGCAGCAAAGCGCACCTGATCATTGAACAGGGAAAAGAACAGAATTACAAACCCGTTCTGTTCATAAAAGCGACCGGCGCAGACTTGGAAACATTCGAAAAAGACCTGCTAAGCTCCCTAAAAACCGTAACGGACAAATACCCGGGCATCGACCTGAAAAAAACAAACGAGACCGGCAAATGGGAAGTCCTCGTCCCGGCAAAATACCACAACGGCCACGAAGCCCATTTCGGACAGGTCACGGAAAACTTCCTGAAATACCTGAAAGAAGGTTCGCTGCCCGCTTGGGAAATGCCGAATATGATCACCAAATATTACGTAACAACGCGGGCGCTGGAAATGGCGAAAAGCAATTAGCAATTGACAATTGACAATTGACAATTGACAATTGATAATTAACCATTAACCATTAACCATTAATAATTAACCATTAACCACTATTTTCCATCCAATCCTTCCGTTGAGGGTAACGATATATATCCCGCGCGCAAGGCGGCGGGTTGTGATGCCGTTGGCGGGGGTGACGAACTGGTGGCAGAGGATGCCGTCGGGGGTGTAGACCCGGACGAGGGCGCCTTTTGTGGTGCGGACGTACAGGGTTTCTTCGCTTGACCAGACTTTTTCGCTCGTGTCTTCAAGGGCGCCGGGGATGGGGGCGAGGGTGTCGACGGAGGTGGTGTCGGGGATGAAGGTGGCGAGGAGGGTGACGTTGCCGTAGACGGTCAGGGTGTCGTAGCGCATGATGCCGGCGGCGGCGGGGATCAGGGCGCCTTTTAATGAATGGTAGGCGTCGTGGCTCCAGCCGGCGAAGACGTAGCCGCTGTCCGGGACGACTAAGATGCCGGAGCGGGGCGACGTGCGGTAGTCGAGCGCCTGGCGGCCGGCATTGTAGATGCTGCCGGCGGCGGTGGACGAAAATGTTACGACGGCAACGCCGGCGCCCTGGTGATACGTCGAGTTCGTCGGCACGACGAGGGTGTCGCTTACGACGACGCTGGCGGTGTTGACGAAGAACGGCTGGGAGGCGGAAACGCCTTCTTCGGGCGTGGCCTCGAAGCGGACACGGACGGTGTCGAACGGGGCGACGATATCGGTTGTAAATTCGAGCGCGTCGAGGGGGGGAACCACGTCTGTGACCGGGGTGTAGACGGGCGTGCCGTCGCCGGTGGCTGTATCCGGAGCGTACCGCAGGTACGCGGGAAGGGTGTCGCGGATGACGACGACACCGGGATCGATGCTGGCGTTGACGGCGGTGATTTCGTACGTGATGGTGTCGGTGTAGAGCACCGAGACGGGGTTCGCGTAGAAGCCGTTGTGCGGCGCGCCGTCGACCGAGGCCTCCTTGCGCATCAGCAGGTCGAGGGCGGGGTTGATGCGTATCTGGATGCTTTCGGTGTAGTCACATTCGGGCTGGTGGGGATGGTCGTAGCCGCGGTCGTTGAGGCGGACGATGAGCCGCACGAACGGCGGCATGAGACGGACGTTCGGGATGCCGAAGGTCAGGCAGGCCATGGGGTCGCCGGGGTGGAGGTAGCCACGGATGCTGTCGGTGTTGATGATGCTGTCGGGATGTACCACGTTGCTGTAGAGCGTGACGAAGAAGGGGTCGCCGAGGGCGGCGTCGCCCAGGTTGACGATGCAGATGCGGACGGCTATCGAATCGCCTTCGCGGGTGACGGAGGTCTGCGCGACTTCGAAAGCGGCGTCGGGCATGAGCCAGACAGGGACGCCAAGCTCATTGACGGTCGTCTGCTGCTGCATGAAGTTGTTGTACGGGCGGAGGTCGTCGGCGGTGCCGGGAAGGCTGTCGCGGCCGGGGAAGACCGTGGCCGGGCTGAGCGGGTAGCGCGGGATCGTCAGGTCTTCGTTCACGTTCGCCGCGTTGTACATGTACTGGTTCCATACCCTGCGCGCCGGCGCCCACGGATTTTCGTCCGTGCCTTTGTAGATCAGCAGCCTGCCCCTCTGGTCGGTATATTTTTCCGACGGATTGATGGAGCCTGTCGCCAGTATTTCCGCATGGCCGTCGCCGTTCACGTCCGCCACGGTGGGATATTCATACATCGTGCCGCTGGCGACCGGCGTGTTCCACAGGTCATAGACGGTCGTATCCGCCCTGGTGATATGCGATATCAGGCTGCCGTTGATGATCCGCAGCGAATCCTCGTCGCGGTATACAATTTCGGAGATGCCGTCCTGGTTAAAGTCGAACAGCGTCAGTCCCGTCGAGCCGGAACTGTCCGTATGCTTCAGCTGCCACAGCTGATTCAGCGTACCGCCGTCAACGGCGAACGCACGCATGAGGTATTCGGATGTGTTCTGTCTTCCCGTCAATACAACGATTTCGACCTTCCCGTCGCCGTTGATGTCGCCGACAAAGGGCACATTGCGGGATGTCGCATCCGGGAGCTGATGCAGGACGGACACCTGTTCCGTTGACGGTTTCCATATATACAGGTACCCGTAGTTGTCTGTGGACTGTGCGTGCGCCTGCGTCTGTACAAGTATTTCCGGTTCCCCGTCGAGGTCAAAATCGGCGATAACGGTTGCCCCGTCGTTATGCACAGGTGTTCCCTGATACACGGGCGTCACCTGTCTGGCCACGGTCATTGAGTTGGCGGACGGGTCGGTACGGTCGTTGATGCTCACTTCGTACACCCGGTTGCCGGCGCACAGTTCGAGCCGTGCATCCCCGGTGACGTCCGCCGCCATCGAAAAAATACCGTATGCGGCATTTGAATACAGCGTCAGGCCGATATTGCCGGTCGCGCCCCCGCTGCACAGTTCGACGCCTGTTACCGCATCGAATATCTGGTTGCCGGCGTATACTTCCGCATAACCGTCGTTGTTGAAATCGGCAAAACCGACGCCCATCCCGACTGCCTGACCTCCATACGAAGGATGAAACAGCGGCTCGCTGCTGCCCGACGGCCAGAGCTGATTCCCGTCGATGTCATACGCCAGCAGCCGGTGCGTGGCGGCTTCTACCACCACGATCACAGTCGTGTCCTTTGAGGCATCCCACCTGATGCGGCCGATTGCTTCCGCCGATGCTGTCAGGACGGGGGTAGGGTGCGTGACCGGCGCGTCAAAGCCGGGACCACGCAGGATCGTGAAATCCCGGATTTCAGCCGTGCCGTTAACCGATTTGAGGAAAACATCGGGGTAGCCATCACCATCCAGGTCGCCTACCAGCGGTGACTGTACCGTAAAAACCGTACCGAACTCCTTAAACAGTTCGATATCCCATTTCGTTTCCGACGGGTCGGAGAAGCATTTGGCGTTGCTGACGTTGTCGGGCGATTCGGATACATAGACATATACGCGGGCAAAGGCGGTATCGCCGCTGCAGGCGAGGCGGTAGGTCAGGGAATCGAGGCCGGTGAAGCCGGACTGCGGGGTGTAGCGGACGGTGTCGCCGGAGAGGGAGACGGCCGCGCTGTACATGAAGGGGACAACGATTTCGGGCGTGGGGGTGCAGCCGGGGGGGAGGGAGTCGTTCCGGAGTACGGGGATAAGGACTTCCATGCCGGCGGCAGTCGGGACGCGGTCGTTGTGCGCCAGGAGGAGGGTGGAGAACGGGGTGACGATGTCGTCGTTGCCGTATTTACATTCGACCGTTACGGGGACGGCCTGTCCGCGGTCGTTGTGGGCGATCAGGATTTCGTCGAAGGGCGGGAGGGTGGAGAAGTCGCGGTTGACCAAGGTGAAGGTCTCCATGTCGTCGGGGTATATCGTGGCGGCGACGCTGTCGGTGGTGATGGCGTTGGCGGGCAGGATGGCGTCGCGGTAGGCGGTGACGCAGAGCGTCGGCTGGAAGGCGGACGAGCCGGTGTTGGTGACGGCGAACGTGATGCGCAGCGAATCGCCGCCGGCGTCGTATACGAAAGCGGGACTGCCGGACGGCTGCACGTCGGGGGCATACATGACCATGTTGCCGTAGCGGTCGAACACGGTGGACTGCTTGAGGAAGCCGTTGAAGGGCTGGACGTCGTCCCCGGTGTTCAGGGTGGAATCGGGGCCGGCCATGATCATGGCGATGTCGAACATTGCGGTGGGGACGGTGAGGTCTTTGTTGATGTTTACGACGTTGTAGGCGTACTGGTTCCATACTTCGCGGGCGGGCGCCCAGCGGGCGCCGGGGCCGGGATTGAAGATATAAACGTATCCACTGGTTGCGCCCGGATTCGACGGCGCTCCGGTGACAACGATTTCCGCTTCGCCGTCGCCGTCCACGTCGGCGGTCACGGGATATTCGCCCAGTGTGCCCGAATAACAGGGTATGGAGGGCGTGTTTGCGTCGTCGTTCATTGTCTCCTGGCTCGTGCCGTTAAATATTCTCAGTTGGGTCTGGTCGCGGTACAGTATTTCAAACGTCCCGTTCTGGTCGAAATCGAACAGGGTCAAACCTGTGCCCCGGCTGCCGTCGGTTGTTCCCTTTCTCCACTTCACGACGCCCGATGCAGCGCCGTCGATGTCCCATGCAATAATATTATATACGCCACCTCCCTGATCCGGACTTTCGCCGTACATGATTTCGGGATAACGGTCGCCGTCGATGTCGCCGACGAACGGCGTTCCGGCTCCCCGGTCGGCGGGAGTGATTACCTGCGAAACCTTGATTTGGGAGGTGA
Source organism: Tannerella sp. (assembly GCA_031282485.1). Lineage (GTDB taxonomy): Bacteria > Bacteroidota > Bacteroidia > Bacteroidales > Tannerellaceae > Tannerella. The sequence goes on from JAITDQ010000330.1 coordinate 11,789, forward strand.
CGGGGTCATATACATAAAAAGTGGTGTCTCCGTAGGCCAGAATGTCCACCTGTCCGTCCAGGTCAAAATCGGCGGGGATGGTTGCCGTAACCGTCGGGTTGGGCAGGGAGGAGGGAGGGGTTATCTGGCGCAGCGAGAAGCTGTTTCCTGCGTTTCCCGTCTGTGGCGTTGCAATATCAATGGAATAGATGTCTCCGCCCCAGACTAATTCGGGCCGGCCGTCGCCATCCACGTCGATAACCGATACTTTGGGGGAATTAAGAGACCTTCCGGCCAGGAATCCGCAGTCGAGCAGCAGCGTTCCCGTAGCCAAGTCGAAGATGCGGTCTCCCGTGACGATTTCGGCATTGCCGTCGCCGTTGAAATCCGAGAACATGATGTTTGCCGATTTATAACCGCCGACGCTGCCGTCGTCGAGGACATTGTACGTGGTATAGGGGTTAATTGTTTCCCATTTCGGATTTCCTGCCTTGTCGTAGGCATACAGGAATCCGTTCATGGCGGCCACCACAATGATACCCGGCGAAGATGCGTTCGGCCGGGCGAGGCCGATCTGTCCGCGTCCGTTGGTAGAAAATATGGGCGTGCTAAACAGTGTGGAAGTATTGTTTCCCCTGTCAAAAACATGTATTCCATTGGTATAGTATGACCAGGGAGCGGTACTGCCGCCGGTGAATGCCTTTGCGACGACGATTTCGACATGTCCGTCGCCGTCGAGGTCGCCCACGTAGGGTGTTTGATAGACGGAGACGTCGTTGTTACCCAACTTGATCGGGTCGATGTCAATGCTCCAGATCATTTCGGTTATGGGGACGGCGCAGTCGGTGGATATGACGTTGTCGGGGAAGCAGTAGATGTATATCCATGCGTTGTCGCTGTCGTAGGTGCAGTCGAAGCGGTAGTGTATGCTGTCCCGGCCCTGCCATCCGGGGTTGGGGGTGTAGATGATGGCCGGCCCGGCGGTGGGGGTGATTGTGCCGTGTTCAGGCTCCCGGATGACGGTCAGGGAGGGGGTGCAGATGGTTGGGAGGTGGTCGTTGGCCAGCGGGGTGATTCTTACCGGGATGCCGGCAGTGGTGGTGACGGTGTCGGGGCGGGCGAAGAAATATTCGGTGAGCGTTTCTGCGTTGGTGTTGTCGGTGGTGCGTGTATAGGAGCGGCTGTAGAGCGAGCCGGAGGGGGTTCCGAGGACAACCTGTCCGGGGGCGCCCGGCGAGGGCAGCCAGAAATAGACTTTGCCTGTGCCGTCGGTGACGACGTCTTTGATGCCGTAGACGCCTGCGACCGGGTTGGGGATTATGTTGCAGGGGATACCGTCGATAATGCCTTCCGTAATCGGCGTGTTGGGTACGGAGGGGTCGCCTACCGTGAGGGCGTTGTAGTACACGCTGACGCCTTCGCCGTTGGTAGGCAGAGGGCCGGAGGAGGGAGCGTATTTATATACGCTGCCACCGGTGATGATTACGGTGCCGGTGCCTGAGTTACTACCGCTGCCGCCGCCGATGTCCGCGCCGTAGCCTCGTCCGTCTGCCCGCACGGTGCCGCCGGTGATTTTGATGGTGCCGGCGGCGGCATTTCTACCGCCACCGATTGCCGCGCCGTTGGTGCTGCTTGCCGTCACGGTGCCGCCGCTGATGGTGATCGTGCCGCCGGCGCTGCCGTTACTGCCGCCAATTGCCGCGCCGCCACCGGTGCCGGTGTTTCTTGCTGTTACGACACCGCCACTGATGGTGACCGTTTGGCCATTATTGCAGATTGCCACGCCATCGCCGGAGGTGACAGTTGCCGTCACGTTGCCGCCGCTGATATCGACGAGCGTGGTGGCGAAGATTGCCGAGTTACCGTAGGATGTTGCCGTCAAGTTACCGTTGCTGATGGCGATTGTGGCGCAATTGATTGCAATATAAGAGCCGCCGTTTGCCGTTACCGTACCGCCGGTGATGTTG
>JAITDQ010000347.1 GCA_031282485.1 Tannerella sp.
CTTCGTCGCCCGAATCCATTTCATCAGCCAGGTCGAAAAGAAACGTCCGGCCATGAAGACAATCATGTTGACGACGAGCAGTCCGCCGGCCTGTTTCTCCGTCATCGGGCTGTTTTCCTGCACGTAAGTGATGAGGTAACTCCACGTGCCGAGCTGTGCGCCGAGGTAGAAAAACTGCGAAACGATGGCGCCGTACCAGTGGGGAAATTTGAGCAGCGCACGGAAACTGCCCTTGTGTTGGGCGTCGCCCGAAGGATCAACCTTGGGAAACTTCGTTTTCCGGATAAGGGAAGCTACTGCCAGGACGATAATGCCGATGATGATATACGTTGGCCACACGCGGCTGTTTTCCATCTGCAGGAAATCGGCGTAAGCGTTGCCTGTGGCGGTAACCTGCGCTTTCATCTGAGCGATTTGTTCTGCGGAAGGCTCGTTGCCGGAAAAGATGAAAAGCGTGCCGAGCGTGACGCCGGTGATGCCGCCGATGGGGTTGAACGACTGGGCGAGGTTCAGGCGGCGTGCCGAAGTGGAAGGGTCGCCGAGCGTCGTAACGAAGCTGTTGGCGCCCAGTTCGAGGAACGAAAGACCGCTCCCGATCACAAAGATGCCGCTGAGGAAGATGAAGTAAACGCCCGAAGTGGCCGCCGGATAAAACAGAAAACATCCGGCGGCAAAAATCAGCAAACCCGTCAGGAGCCCCTGCTTGTAACCAAAACGTTGCATGAAAAGCCCTGCCGGGATGGCGAGGCAGAAGTAACCCAGCTTAATGGCCGTCTGGATAAGACCGGCCTCGAAGCGCGTCAGCTCCAGCGATTTCTGGAACTGTTTGATCAGGACGTCGTTCAGGACGTTGGGCAGCGCCCAGAGGAAAAACAGCAGGGTGACGAGTGCGAAAGTAAAAACGTACCCCGGGGTAATCAGTTTAGCTTGAGAATTATTCATAATATCCGTGTATTTTCAAGATTTCAACCGTCCGTCCATATCGTGTCCGTATTCCGGCAGGAGAGGGAATTTCACCGGCACATTGTCGCGCGTCGAACGGTAGATAGCCGTAAACAGTTCCACCGTGCGCCGGCCGGCTTCGCCCGTTACCATCGGTTCGCCGCCACGATCCAGCGCCTGCAGGAAATCTTCAATCTGCCGTTCCATATAATACACCGTCGGGTCAATGCGTTCGAACAGTTCGCTGTCCTCGCGCACCCAGCCGGCGAGCAGGCCTTCTTCGCCCGGGACCGTCCAGAGGTCGTTCACCGGCGGTTCGAGCACGGACGACATCCCGGCCACGAACATGGCGCCGCCGTCCGTCTGCACGCCCACGGACGCGCCGTTCGACCCGTGTACCTGCACCTTCCCGAAGATACCCGGCTTTTGCGAATTGCTGACAATGATGTTGCCGACCCCGCCGTTGCGGAACTTGACGATAGCCAGCGCCGTATCTTCCACGCCGATATACGGGTGATTCAGGTTGCGCCACAGCCCGTAGACCTCGTCGACATCGCCCATGAACCAGAGCAGGATGTCTAACTGGTGAGGCGCCTGGTTGACCAGCACGCCGCCGCCTTCCATATCCCACGTGCCGCGCCACGGGTCGGCGTCGTAGTATGCCTTGTCGCGCCACCCCAGCATGTTGACGGTACCCAGCGCCGGCGTACCGATTTTCCCGTCGTCGATAGCCTCCCGGATTCGCTGCACGGGAGCATACCACCGTCGCTGGCTGACGACGCCCAGCCGGACGCCTGCCTCGCGGCAGGCGGCAATCATCGCGTCGCAGTCCTCGAGCGTCGAGGCAAGCGGTTTTTCGACGAGCACATTGGCGCCGGCACGCGCTGCCGCAACCGTCACGTCGCGGTGGAACGGATGAGGATTGCATACGATGACGAGGTCAATATTGTTTTCGCGAATCATCGTTTCGATGTCGCCGTAAGGGTTTGCAGCGGGAGAATCCGCCGGCGAGGGTTTCGCACTGTAATATTTTGCGCCGTATGTTCCGGCGAATGTCCGGGCCGAATCCGGCGTGCGGCTCCACACGGCCGCAAGGTTGGCATCGGGCAGGTTGCCGATCGCTTTGGCATGAAGATGCGCTACTTTGCCGCATCCGATGATGGCTATTTGTTTCATTTTATACAAGTATTTAATTTGATAATTATTTTGACGGTTCGGAGGAATTATACCTCTCCCGTTTCTTCCGGCTGTTTCTACGGAACAAGAATCACTTTATTCAGGTTTCCTTCCCGGTGATACAGTTTGCGGAACCATTCGGCGCCTTCGCTCAGGGGCGCTATGGCGGAAATCATATCGTTCACTTTCAGTGAGCCTCCGGCAATCATGTTGAGCACAATCTCATACTCCCCGTTAATGGCGCAACTGCCCTGAACCGTTATCTCGCCGGTCACCACCTTTTGCAGCGGGAACTCAATGGCAGGCGTCACGTTGCCGACCAGTACGGCCGTAGCGCCTTTGCGCAGCGAATCAATCAGCGTATTGACCGTTGCCGAAATACCGATGGCTTCGAACCCGAAATCGGCGCCGCGCCCCTTGGTATGGCTTCGAACGGTCTCGGCCACTAACTGATTACCCGAAAGGACGGTCACGTCCGCTCCGTATTTAACCGCCATGCGCAGTTTCGCCCCGTCCACATCCACGGCAATCACAGGCGTAGCGCCCGAAGCCTTCAGCATGCTGACGATGAAAGTCCCGATCATCCCGCTGCCGAGTACGACGGCGCTGTCGCCTGCCCTGACGCCCGAAAGCCGCACGGCATGCGCCGCTACGGCAGCCGGTTCGACCATGGCCGCCTGTTCGAAGCTGACATTAGCGGGAATCCTGTACAGGATATGCTGCGGAACAACCAGATATTCGGCAAAAGCGCCGTGGCGTTTATAATCTTTGGGTGATACGCCTACCACCTGCCGTCCTTCGCTAAGGTTGTAGCGTCCCTTGAGCGTATACCAGTCGTCGAGGGGATAGACGGTCGAATCGAAAGTAACGCGGTCGCCGACCTTCCAGCGGGTGACGCCGCTGCCGAGCTCTACGATTTCGCCGGAAGCTTCGTGCCCCATGATGACAGGCGGCTGCCGGCGGCCTGTACTGCCGTCCATGCCGTGCACATCGCTGCCGCAGATGCCACAGGCTTTTACTTTTATGAGTACTTCGCCTGCACCCGTCTGCGGGTCGGCGACATCTTTGTAAACTAATTTGTTGTATTCTTCTAACACAAGCGCTTTCATAATGAATAAAATTTATTTAATGTATAATAGTAAAATCACAGCCGGATGACGCCTTTTCGGATAATCAGGTTGGCAAAGCCTTCGCGTTCGTTCGTGGCTACCACGCAGTAAGCTTTTTTTGCGCGTTCGTAAAACTCCGGTTTCGGGAGCGTCAGGAACGGTTTGTCGCCGTCGGGGCAGGCCTTCAGTATTTCCGCGTACCGGCTCCAGACGGCCGGTTCCCGGTCGCCCCTGTACACCATCAACACCGCCGAATAATCCACGGCATAATCGAGGGGAAAGAGCGGCAGCACGGCATCCAGCAGCGCCGTGATACTGTGTCCGTCGGCGCGCACCAAACGCTGCGCATGTGAGGCGGCCGGAAAATTACCGTCGCCGAAAACAATTTCATCGCCGTGTCCCATTTCCGCTAAAATCTTCAGCAGGTCAGGCGATATGATGGGGTCAATTCCTTTTAACATAGCTATCCTCTTTTTTTTTCGCCGCAAATATAGGCAACATGAAAACATCTGTTTGTATACAATATCGACATAGCGTTCGAATATATCGATATTTGTAAAAAATAACTTTCAAAAAACAGCAAACATAAAACTCTAATCCGCCAAATACATTTTGCCGTGTAAAAAACAAATTCTATCTTTGCCCATATTTTAAGAGAATGGAAAAATTATCCCGGAAAGAAATGGTCGATGATGTTTTCCTCCTTAAGCTAATCAGGGAAAACGATAGACAGGCCTTCAAATATCTGTTTGACGGCTTTTTTATACCCTTGTGCCGTTTTGCCGATACGTTCGTAAACGACCGGTCGGTGGCCGAAGACATTGTTATGGATGTTTTCACCGCCGTTTGGGAGAAAAGGAATGGGCTGGAAATCGACGTGTCGTGGAAAGCCTATCTTTTCCAGTCCGTCCGCAACAGAGCCTTAAACCATATCCGCGATAACGGGCGGTTTGTCTCTACATCCGACTGGTCCTTTTACGATAAAGCCGAAACAGATGATTCGTTCGAACTGAATGAACTGGAACGCCTTATCCGTGAAGCCGTCTGTTCCCTGCCCGACCATTGCGGCGAGATATTCCGTAAAAGCCGCTTCGAACATCATACAAACAGGGAAATCGCCACGGAACTGAATATATCCGTCAAATACGTCGAGGCGCAAATAACCAAAGCATTAAAGTTCATCCGGAAATACCTCGGCGATTCTTATACTTATCTTTGGTGAAT
>JAITDQ010000262.1 GCA_031282485.1 Tannerella sp.
CCTACAAAGACGAATATGTATTCCACAACATCAAGATAAACGGCAAAAAAAGTAATATCTACTCCACGTCGGCAGATGCACTGGCCGTACACAGGGTTAAAAGCGGCGAAACATTAAGCCACATAGCCCGCCGGTACGGCACAACCGTCGCAGAATTATGCCGCCTTAACGGTATTTCGCAGACGTCAACACTCTCTGTCGGACAAGCTATACAGTTCCGGGCAAAACAGGTGACGGTAGAAGCCTCGTCAAACGCAATTAAGGACACGCCTTCGGCCACGCCAACCCCGTCGGCAAAACAGAACGCGCCACAAACTCCGGCCGCGAACGCTACTCCGGCTGCAAATGCCACTCCGCCTGTAAACAAAAAAATAGAAGTCCCCATTCCCCCAGCCGACGAATCATCCGACGGCGTAGTATATCACATCATCAAGTCAGGCGATACATTATTTTTATTGTCCCAAAAATACGGCGTAAGCGTTGAAAAACTGTGCGAACTGAATAATATAACCCAAAATACAATTATGAAGATAGGCCAGAAAATCCGCTGCTCGTAAATCTTCATTACCGTATTCCTGAAATAAAAATTTCAGCTTGCACGGTCTTCAACCGGAAATCGAAGGCCGGCGGCGCTCCGGTCGTAAAAATAAACAAATTTTTTTTGTATTACTCCCGGCTTGCATTATCTTTGTGCTCAATTAATAAAAAAATCATGGCAGATACGAAAGAACAATTTGAGGAGGTTATCAAGCTGTGTCGCGAAATATTTGAGAGAAAACTTAAAGACTATGGCCCTTCTTGGCGTATTATGCGCCCCGAATCCATAACAGACCAGATGCTCATAAAGGCTAAACGCATACGAAGCCTCGAGATAAAAAAGGAACACAGAATCAATGAAGGAATAAAACCCGAATTTATCGGTATTGTGAACTATGGCATCATCGGACTTATACAGCTGGAACTCGGCTTCTCGGACGACGTGGATATCACGGCCGAAGAAGCCATAAAACTGTACGACAGGCTCATAACCGCAACAAAAGAGCTTATGTACGCGAAAAATCACGATTACGACGAGGCTTGGCGCCTGATGAGGATAAGCTCGTACACCGACTTGATCCTGACGAAGTTGAACCGCGTCAAGGAAATTGAAAACAATGAAGGAATGGTCGCCGTCTCCGAAGGCATTGATTCAAATTACAAAGACATGGTTAATTACGCTTTGTTCGGATTGATTAAACTGACTTGTGAACAGGAATCATCAAATAAAATTATTACCGAAAACATGTAAACTTTATGAAATCAGCAGACTGTCGAAAAATCATTACCGAAATATGCCGCGTAATACTTGGAGCAACCTTTATATTTTCCGGAACCGTAAAAGCGATTGACCCCGTAGGGGGCGGTATAAAGATAGAAGACTACTTCGGCGCTTTCGGCCTTACCGCTCTTAATCCGGTCGCAATATGGATTGCCGTGAACCTGTCCGCCTTCGAATTTATGCTGGGGGTATGCATCCTCATGGCCGTCTATCGCAAACTGACAACGATATGCATGCTCACATTCATGTCGTTCATGACGCTGCTCACCCTGTACCTCGCAATATTCAATCCCGTACACGATTGCGGATGTTTCGGCGACGCTTTCATCCTGACAAACTGGCAAACGTTTTTCAAAAATTTCCTGATTCTCCTCCCGGCATCCGTCATGACGTTTATTTATCATACGCGGATGACGCCGGCGTATACTTATAAAGCCTACTGGTTTGTCGTTCTTTTCGCATACCTGTTTCCCGCAGGGTTCTCATATTACAATTACAGTCATCTGCCGGTAGAAGATTTCCGTCCTTACAAAATCGGAGCGAATATCCCCGAACTCATGTCGTTCCCGGAAGGTGCGAAACAGGACGAATATCAATATATCTATGAGAAAAACGGAGAGAAAAAAGCTTTTACGCCCGAATCCGCTCCCGCAGGCGACTCTACATGGACTTATGTTGAAGCCAAACTCGTCAAACCGGGATATGTTCCGCCCGTAACCTCATTCGAATTATACAACGACATGGGCGATAACATTGCCGAAGACATCCTGTCGGCAGAAAACGGCGTCTTTCTCCTCATCTCCGCCAGACTTGAAAAAGCAAGCGACAAAAAAGTAGATGAAATAAACAACATATACGATTACGCGCAGGAACATCATATCCTGTTCTACTGCGTCACAAGTTCTGCGGAAGAAGCTGTCAAAACGTGGATAAACAACACCGGCGCCGAATATCCGTTCCTGAAGGCCGACGATGTAACCCTGAAAACAGTCATACGCGCCAATCCGGGACTTGTTTTAATAAAATCCGGTACGATTCTGGAAAAATGGCACTACAACGATATCCCTTCCGAAGACGAGGCAAACGCTGTAATAGACAGGCTTCTCAATTCGCCGGACAAAAAATCGGGAAAAGAAAATTCTCCCTGGACATGGATAATAAGTTGCTTTACATTACCTTTGCTGCTCGTTTGGATATACGATTATCTGCGTAACAGGAGGAAATTAAACAAATAAACATAAATACCTTTTAAATAATTAAGAAAATGAGAAAGAATATTGTAGCAGGAAACTGGAAAATGAACACGACCCTCGCCGAGGGAATAGCGCTGGCAGAAGGATTAAACAACGCGTTGAAGGGCAAAACAACAAACTGTGATGTTGTCATCGGGACGCCTTTTACACACCTCGCAAGCATCGTTGCAAAGATTGACGCAACCAAAATCGGCGTGGCTGCCGAAAACTGTGCGGATAAGGAAAAAGGCGCGTATACCGGCGAAGTATCCGCCGCCATGGTCGCTTCCACAGGAGCCAAATACGTTATATTAGGCCATTCCGAACGTCGCGCTTACTATCACGAAACGCCCGGAATACTGAAAGAAAAAGTCAAACTGGCTTTGGCAAACGGCCTCACCCCGATCTTCTGTATCGGCGAAGTTCTTGAAGAACGCGAAGCAGGCAAACATTTCGAGGTTGTCGACGAACAGATAAAGCAGTCGCTTTTTGACCTGTCCGCCGAAGATTTCGGCAAATTAGTGCTGGCCTACGAGCCTGTGTGGGCTATCGGAACCGGCAGAACGGCAACCGCAGCGCAGGCGCAGGAAATGCACGCCGTCATCCGTAAAACGATTGCAGCAAAATACGGCGAAAAGGTTGCTGACAATACCTCCATATTATATGGCGGTAGCTGTAATGCCGATAATGCAAAGGAACTTTTCTCCAACCCCGATGTCGACGGCGGACTCATTGGCGGAGCATCGCTGGGTGTGGAAAAATTCATGCCGATAATTGAAGCTTTTGATAAATAAAATACATCACAACCTGCCCTCCGGTATCTTCTTGCGAGGGCAGTTTTTTATTTAATATAACAGGAGGTTTTTTAACTGCATTATGATACACAGATTTCTTTTCATATTATTTTCTACGTCCGTTATGATAATAACCGGAAACGGGTCGTTATACGCCCAGTTTCCGCAATTTTCAATCTTCGATTCATTTGAAAGACCCGTGAATCCGGGCGAAGGAACGGTTATAATTCATCAGTCCGAATCATTAAGACAGCTTGTAGGTACGCGTATAGACAGCGAAAACATAGATGTAATAAACGGAAAAACATACCTTATCACCCAGGGATACCGGATACAGGTTTATTCCGGAAACAATCCGCGGACATCAAGAGGAGAAGCCGTAGAAAAACAGGCTAAAATAAAGGAATTGTATCCCGACGTCGAAGCCTACATAACCTACAGGGCGCCATTCTGGATACTTCACGTAGGCGACTATCGTTCCTACGAGGAAGCGTTGTATATGCACCGCAACCTGAGAGCGGTTTTCCCGCAAAATAAAAACGAAATAAAAATTATTGAAGATGACATCCGGTTGCTTCTAAACTAACCCGACAGATGAAACATATCTCTCCCGAAATAACGCAAACACTGTCCGGGCATTACCGGGAAATCATCCGCCTGCTGGGAGAAAATCCCGACCGTGAGGGGCTGAAGAAATCCCCTGAAAGAGTTGCCAAAGCCATGCAGTTCATGTTGCAGGGGTATGACCGCGATCCCGTGGAAGTGCTCAAGTCCGCCATGTTCCTTGAAGAAGATTATAAGCAGATGGTGATTGTGAAAGATATTGATTTCTTCTCGCTTTGCGAACATCACATGCTGCCGTTTTTCGGCAAGGTGCATGTCGCGTATATACCCCGCAAATACATCACCGGCCTGAGCAAAATCCCGCGTGTCGTAGATATTTTCGCCCGCAGGCTCCAGATTCAGGAGCGGATGACGCTGCAAATAAAGGAATGTATACAGAATACGCTGAATCCGTTAGGCGTAATGGTCGTTATCGAAGCCCAGCACATGTGCATGCAGATGCGCGGAGTAGAAAAACAAAACTCATTGACAACAACTTCGGACTTTACCGGTTCTTTCCAACAGGCAAAAACACGGGAAGAATTTATGAACCTGATCAAAAAATAATATCCCGCATATCCATTCAATTTCTTCCATCCGGCAATCGATGTCTTCACCGGAATACTAACCAGCTAACCATTAACATAAGCATCCAATGCTTTCTTCACCGATCCGTGAAGCGTTAGTAATGATTTTGCATGTTCGTAATCAATGCCCAATTTGCCGACAATCATGCGTGTGCCGCGGTCGATTAACTTTTGGTTTGTCAGCTGCATGTTAACCATTCGGTTTCCTTCTACGCGACCCAGTTTTATCATAACCGATGTAGATATCATGTTAAGAACCATTTTCTGTGCCGTGCCGGATTTCATTCGTGAACTGCCGGTTACAAATTCCGGCCCTACAATAATTTCTACCGGGATATCCGCCTCGGCAGCCACAGGTGAACCGGGATTCGCTGTTATACAGCCCGTAAGTATGCCGTGCGCACGCGCCGCTCGCAATGCGCCGCTCACATACGGGGTCGTTCCCGAAGCGGCAATACCGATTACCGTGTCGTTATTATTTATGTGATACCCGACAAGTTCCTGCCAGCCCTTTTCGGGATCGTCCTCCGCTTTTTCTACCGGCAAACGCAAGGCTTTGTCCCCGCCGGCTATCAAACCGATGATCCATGCAGGAGGCATACCGAATGTGGGAGGTACTTCGGATGCATCGAGCACTCCAAGACGCCCGCTCGTGCCTGCCCCGATATAAAAGATACGCCCGCCCCGGCGCATACGGACGACAATCCGTTCCACCAGCTCCTCTATCCGGGGAATGGCTTCGCGCACAGCAACAGCCACCTTGCGGTCTTCTTCATTCATACATTCGAGCAGTTCGCGAACGGACTTTTTCTCAAGGTTATCGTATAAGGAAGGCTCTTCGGTTATCTTTCTAAAAGTCATATATTAAATTTAATCTTCAACATAATAATCAATCAGTCCTTTCATCGGATTTTTTATGATTTTACCGGTACGCAGACCTGCCGATTCAACCGTTTCCTTCAGTATTTCCCTGTATTGATACGCTATTGAGCCGACAAAATTGACGGGATATTCCTTACGGTCATATTGCATGACATTGCGCATAATAAAAGATTTGAAGGCATTAACTAAGATGAGGCGTATTTCCGGTTTGTCCATATTTTCATATAAAAAAGGAGAGAAACCGGCGAGAAAACGGTTCGGGAAAGGTTGTTTATAAACATGATCCAGTATGTCCGCCTGCGTCATGGGGAAACGCTCATAGAATGTATCCCTCAACGGTTTGGGCAAAATCTCCTTTAATACGTCGCCGACCAGTATGCGTCCCAGCATCACGCCACCGCCTTCATCGCCGAGAATATATCCTAAGGGAGGAATGTTTTTTACGATCTTTTTGCCGTCATAAAGGCAGGAATTTGAACCGGTACCCAGTATGCAGGCAATACCGGCTTCATTTCCGCAGGTGCTGTGCGCCGCGGCAAGCAGATCGGAAAAGACATTAATCTCGCGGGCGGGTATGCATGAAGCGATTGCCTCCCGCATTATTTCAACCTTGTCAAAAACGCAGCCGGCGCCGTAGAAATGTACCTTATCAATGGAAACGCTATCCACGGGAAAGGGTTTTATCCCGCGAAACACGACGTTTTCTATTTCCTTTTGTATATCTTCATACGATTGAAAATACGGGTTCAGCCCTTTTGTAGATACGGACCCAAGAACCGTACTCCCTCTGGCGATAAGCCAGTCGGTTTTTGTAGTTCCGCTATCAACAATTAACTTTGTATGTGACATAAATGAAGTATTAATATTTCATAAAAAGGACGTCTTTTCTTTCCTCGAAAAAAACCACATCCCGGCAAAAGTGAACAGAGCATTGAAAATCAAAAGCTCATAACTGAATTTGTAACCGTCAAACCAATTCTCCGAATTTGACTGTAAAACGTAGCAAATAACCGGGGAGATGATGGCCGTAAACGGTATGAATCTGTCCCGTACCCGCCGTTTCATAAATATGCCGAACGCAAACATTCCCAAGATAGGGCCGTAAGTATAGCTTGCCAGCGTGTATACGGCATCAATCACACTTGTATTGTTCAGCAGGCCGAACACGTAGATGACGATTCCCATAACGACGGCCATACCGGCATGTACACGCTTGCGGATTTCCCGGACTTCATCTTCGCTCCTGCCTCCGGCGCCAAGAATATCTATCGTAAAAGAAGTCGTGAGAGCCGTCAAAGCGGAACCGGCCGTAGAATAGGCCGAAGAGATAAGCCCTGTTATGAAAAGAATACCGACAGCGACCGGGAAATATCCTCCCGTGGCAATCATGGGGAAAAGTTCATCGCTCCGCTCCGGAAGCGCGATATTACGCTCCGCAGCATATAAATAAAGCAATACTCCCAGCATAAGGAACAGCATATTGATAAAAAACTGAGAGATGGCGCTCGTTATCATATTCTTCTGCGAATCTTTCGGGTTGCGGCAACTCAAATTCCGCTGCATCATATCCTGATCCAACCCCGTCATCGCAATCATCGTAAATATCCCGGCAAAAAACTGTTTGAAAAAGAACCTCTTATCATTTACATCATCAAAGAAAAACATTTGCGACAGGTCACTGTTGCCGATTGCGGAGAACATACTTCCCATGCCGAAATTCAGGTCGGAAGCGATGTAATAAATGCATAAAACAACGGAAACCACAAGGCAAAAAGTTTTCAGGGAATCCGTCCAGATGAGTGATTTCACGCCGCTCCTGAACGTGTATAACCAGACAAGCGCAACCGTACAGGCCACATTGATTAAAAACGACCGGTGCAACGGGCCGAAAACAAGTAACTGCAACGTAAGGCATACCAGAAACAAACGTACCGAAGCGCCGAGCATCTTCGATATAAAAAAGAACCACGCGCCTGTTTTGTGCGATGACATACCGAAACGATTTTCAAGATAACCGTATATGGAAACAAGATTCATTTTATAAAACAGCGGAACCAAAACATAAGCGATGAGAAACTGCCCGACAACAAATCCCAATATCATTTGTAAATAAGCGAAGCCGCTTGCCTGAACCATTCCGGGAACGGACACGAATGTCACGCCCGAAATGCTCGACCCGATCATTGCAAACGCAACCACAAACCAGGATGATTTGCGGTTCCCGACAAAAAAGCCTTCATTATCGCTTTTACGTCCCGCTATATACGAAACAAAAAACAATAACACAAAATAGGCGGCAATCGTTATCAAAACAGCAATCGGATCCATGGGCTAATTTTAAAATTCAGATTCACAAAGATAATCTTTAATTTCGTTTCGGAAAACATTTTTCCGCTTTATTTCGTTTTATAAGTTTTTTTTATATTTTTAAGCGTGTCTTTTATTTGGAAAAATATAATAAAAAGACTACTTTTGAGCCGAAATTACACGTTACCTTATAAAATTACATGTACATGAAACTGATAGTAAAAAGCGGTTCAAGCAAAACGGAATGGACGATTGTTGAAGGGAGGCATTTGATTGATTCGGCAATCTCCGAAGGTATAAATCCTTTTTTTCAAAACAGAAGAGACATAAGCAGGAGTATACGGCTCGGATTACCTGCCGGATTTTTTAAAAAGAAACTCGAACAGATCTACTTCTACGGAGCCGGCTGTTCGTCCGAGGAAAAGAAAAATGTGCTGCAAGCTTCCCTGATAGCACAGTTTCATACGCCGACAGAAGTCGAAAGCGACTTGTTGGCGGCAGCACGCGGATTGTTTATTGACCGGTCAGGTATCGCCTGTATTCTGGGGACAGGCTCCAATTCGTGCCTGTACGACGGCGAAAAGATTGTAACGAACGTGAAGGCTGCGGGGTACATTCTCGGTGATGAAGGCAGTTTTGCCGCGCTGGGAAAGTCGTTCCTGTCGGATGTACTGAAAGAAATCGCACCCGGAGAGATCGCAGACAGATTCTACCGTGAGAACCGTCTCGATTCGCATATCATAATGGAAAACATTTACGACCTGCCTTTCCCTCACCGTTTTTTGATGAAGGCGGCGGACTTCCTTGACGGTCACATTACGAATGATTACGTGCATACGCTCATCACGCAAAATATTCGCAACTTTTTCATCCGGAACGTCTGCCGGTATGAATACAAAAAATACCCGATACGTTTTGTCGGGAAAATGGCTGTCCGTTATGCGGACATACTGAAAAACGTCGCCCGTGAATTTGACATTACCATAGACAGAATTCAGGAAAGCCCGATGAAAGGCCTGATAGAATACCATGCCGGCAAAACCGTGTTACCGTTATAAAGATCAAGCATACGGTCAGTTCCGATTCCGGCGTTTGCCGGACGTTATAATTATATACAGATTCAACCACGCTTAAAACCGTCCTGTTTCCTGTCGTTTTGGGGTAATTATTACCAAATTGGGCTGACTGAAGCATTGTTGCATCCGCCATAATCGATAATCCCGCTATCCGGGTTCTGAGCTAAAACAGCGAGCATACTTGAGAGCGCTTTACCCCTTTTACCACTCCGGCTGTTCGTCATTTCCTCAATATGGGGAACAGTGGTAAAATAAAGATTAACAGTATCTGAAAGTAATCTGTTTTCAATGCCGTCATCGTAACAACTCTATTACGATACTCGTAATCGTTCGATTGCGTCATCCGCAAACGTTCGATTGCGTCGCTCGCAAAATCACTCGATTGCTTTTTTGAAGATCGCTTCCACTTCATCTTTAAAGATGCCGCCTTCGTGCACTTTCCTGCCGTCCACATAGAATGTCGGGACGTAGTAATAATCGTATTGATCGGCAAGTTCGGCCTGTTCCGATTCTTCTATCAGTTCAAGCTCAATGTCTTT
>JAITDQ010000052.1 GCA_031282485.1 Tannerella sp.
GGCAGAAAAAAGTTTAAAAAAAAAGAGAAAAAGCATTGCGCTTATAAAAAAAGCATTTATCTTTGCACATAAATATTAGATGAAGAAGGATAATACAGTTTGGCATAAAGTTGTCATCATCCCGTAAAATCTAAATATTTCGCTGAGAGCCGCTTGTGAAAAGGTTTTGCATCCGATTCACTGACAGGGCGATTGGTTAAACGTCGTTAATGACGTGGTTAAAATTCGGCTTCTATGCGGTAAACCCGAGTGGCACTCGGGAGCTAGAGCATAATGCTAAACGTTATTCATTATTCATTACTGAAAATCCCCGAACGTGAGTTCCGGGATTTTTTATTATAGCCTCCTCCTCCTGCATGACGGAAAAAGGCGTTTCCGTGGCTTTGAGATATATACAAGTGTTTTTTTTGTTTTTTTTCAATTTGATTTAATTACAGTTTCGTGTTTTTTTCGTACTTTTGTACGCATTTTGATATATAATATACATCAACCCCTTATAAAGAACGTTTTAAATATGGATAATTTTGGATTGGGATTATTGTTAATGGTTGTTGGTATGATAACCGTTTACTTTATATTGTTACTGGTTATTGGTTTGGGTAAAGGACTTATTATGCTGGTAAATAAATATTCGCCGGAACAGGTTGTCGCGGCCAGACCGGCGAGAAATACGACGAACGCACCGGGCGATCATAAGGCTTTGCCGGATCAGACGACGGCGGCTATTGTTTCTGCCGTGAGCGTCCTCACAGGAGGTCACGGGAAAGTGACGAAAATAGAAAAACAATGAAATTGAAGGATGAAGAAGTAATATGTGTAAATAAAATTTGAATAGTATGAGTAGAGAAATAAAATTAAGTCTGGTCTTTCGCGATATGTGGCAATCGGCCGGAAAATATGTGCCGCGAGTGGATCAGTTAGTGCGTATAGCGCCTGCAATCATTGAAATGGGATGCTTTGCCCGTGTGGAAACGAATGGCGGAGGTTTTGAGCAGGTGAACCTTCTGTTTGGCGAAAATCCGAATAAAGCCGTTCGTGAATGGACAAAACCGTTTCGTGAGGCGGGTATTCAAACTCACATGCTTGACCGGGGATTGAACGGACTTCGCATGAGTCCCGTCCCTGCCGACGTGCGCCAGCTTTTCTATCATGTTAAAAAGGCGCAGGGTACGGATATCGCGCGTACATTTTGCGGACTTAATGATGTCAGGAATATTATACCGTCCATACAATACGCACATGATGCGGGAATGATTTCCCAATGTGCGCTCAGTATTACCCATTCGCCGATTCATACGGTTGAATACTATACGAAAATGGCGCTGGAATTTATTGCGAACGGCGCCGATGAGATTTGTATCAAAGATATGGCCGGGATAGGCCGTCCGCGTACGCTTGGCCGGATCGTCGCCAACATAAAGAAAGCGCATCCCGAAATACCGGTTCAGTATCACAGCCATGCAGGCCCCGGTTTCAGCGTCGCTTCAATACTTGAAGTCTGTGACGCCGGATGCGACTGTATAGATGTAGGAATGGAACCGCTTTCGTGGGGTACGGGACATGCCGACTTGCTTACCGTGCACGCCATGCTCAACGACGCCGGCTATAAAGTGCCGGAAATAAATATGAGTGCGTATATGAAGGTGCGCAGTATGATCCGGGAGTTTTCGGATGATTTTCTCGGACTGTATATCAGTCCTAAAAACCGGTTGATGAATTCGCTCCTGATAGGGCCGGGACTGCCCGGAGGCATGATGGGCAGCCTCATGGCAGACCTCGAAACGAACCTGACCACCATAAACAAAGGCCGTTTGAAGAAAAACGAGTCGCCTCTCAGTCAGGATGATTTGCTGATCAGGCTTTTTGACGAAGTGGCCTATGTGTGGCCGCGTGTGGGCTATCCGCCTTTGGTGACGCCGTTCAGCCAGTATGTGAAAAACCTTGCCCTGATGAACGTTATGCAGATGCTTAAAGGTAAGGAACGCTGGAGTATGATCGCCGATGATATTTGGGATATGATACTGGGGAAGGCCGGGCGTTTGCCGGGAACGCTTGCTCCTGAAATCATAGAGATAGCTAAAAACGAAGGACGTGTGTTTTTTGACGGCGATCCTCAGGATAATTATCCCGATGCGCTTGACAAGTATCGTAAGATGATGAACGAGAAACATTGGGAAGTCGGCGATGACGATGAGGAATTATTTGAATATGCCATGCATCCCGCACAATACGAAGCATACCGGTCGGGGAAAGCAAAAGTCGAGTTTCTTGCCGACGTGGCGAAACGCAAGAGCGAAAAAGAAAAGAATAATATGACCGGAAGCGGAAATGAGGCAAATGTACCTGCCGGCGCTTTCACGTTGCCGACAACGCCTCAGCTGCTGAGTGTGGACGTTAACGGTCAGTCATACCGTGTGACGGTCGCTTTCGGCGATTCCGCCGCAGCCGTTCCGTCTCCGGCCGTTTCATCGCCGGTTCCGCCGGCGCAGGCTGCCGCTGCTCCTGCCGCGCCGGTAGCGGCAGGCGACGGACAGGATTTGCTCTCGCCTCTTGAAGGAAAATTTTTCCTTGTAAAAAGTTCTTCGGATACGCCCGTTCAAACAGGAGATGCGGTGAAGAAAGGCCAGACCGTATGTTATATCGAAGCGATGAAGACGTACAACGCCGTCAGCGCCGAATGTGACGGCGTTATCACTGCTATTTGCTTTAATCCGGGAGATGCGGTTTCGGAAGATGATGTTTTGATGACTGTTAAATAAATTTTTGATGGAAGATCTGTTTCGGAAAATATATGATATGACGGCTTTCGGTAATATTATTGATAAGCCGCAATTTCTGGTAATGTATGCGATTGCGTTCGGCCTGCTTTATCTGGGGATAAAAAAACATTACGAACCGCTGCTTCTTATTCCCATTGCGTTTGGCGTTTTGCTCGCTAATTTTCCCGGAGGGGATATGGGGATTATTCAGGCTGATCAGGATGGTTGGGTAGAGATTAAAGGCGTGGTGAAGAACATCTGGCAGATGCCGTTGCATGAGATAGCGTACGAACTGGGGTTGATGAATTTCTTATACTACATGCTTATCAAGACCGGTTTTCTCCCCCCGATAATCTTTATGGGGGTAGGCGCTTTGACGGATTTCGGGCCTATGTTGAGGAATCTTCGCCTTTCAATCTTCGGGGCGGCCGCCCAGTTTGGAATCTTTATCGTTTTGCTTGTATCCATATTGATGGGCTTTACTCCACGGGAAGCGGCTTCGCTTGGTATTATCGGGGGCGCTGACGGCCCGACAGCCATATTTACAACGATAAAACTTGCTCCCCATTTGCTGGGGCCTATCGCTATCGCCGCGTATTCCTATATGGCTTTAGTTCCGGTTATTATACCATTAGTCGTCAGGATTTTATGCACAAAGAAAGAACTGGCCATTAATATGAAGAATGAAGAGAAAAAAGCGGCCAAGCCGGTTGTTATAAAGAACTTGCGTGTGCTGAAAATAATCTTCCCGATAGCCGTCACAACGCTTGTGGCAATCTTTGTACCTACGGCTGTTCCGCTTATTGGCATGCTTATGTTCGGAAACCTTATCAAAGAGATAGGAAGCGATACTTCACGTCTGTTTGATGCCGCATCGAACAGTATCATGAATACGGCCACGATATTTCTCGGATTGTGCGTAGGAGCTACGATGACATGCGATTCGTTCCTTAACTGGACTACAATCGGGATTGTAGTAGGAGGATTTCTGGCTTTTGCCCTGTCCATTGCATCGGGTATCTGTATGGTAAAGATTAGCAATCTTCTATCCAAACGGAAGATAAACCCGCTTATCGGCGCTACCGGATTGAGTGCCGTACCGATGGCCGCGCGTGTTGCGAATGAAATTGCGCTGAAATATGATACGAAAAACCATGTTTTGCAGTATTGTATGTCGAGCAATATATCCGGTGTTATCGGGTCGGCCGTTGCTGCCGGAATCTTAATATCATTCCTCGGATGACCATATAATTTCCCCCGGATGAGCAAAATAAAGTATAAATTCGGCAAATTCACAGAGAATAATAGCTCTTTTGCGAATTTTTTTTGTTTTTTTTTGGCAAATACAAAAATAACCCGTTATTTTGTACCTCTTACAAAAGGATATTTCCTTGTATGAATAAAAATAGTGAAAAAGTTTATGATGGACACTCAAGAAACAAATTTGCCTAAAGAAGAGAAAATCTTCTTGGAAGAAACAGGTGAATTGGAAGAATCTCAAGCACCGGAAGACAGTCCGGTAGAAACAACAACTGAAACCGAAGTAAAGGTCGAAGAACCTGAAACAAAAGTTGAAGAAGGCGGCGTGGAAAGTGAAGATGCCGAAGTAAAAGCCGAAAAAGCGGCGGAAGAAACCACAGCACAGGCGGAAGAACCTGAAGCGACGACGGAGGAAACCACAGCGCAGACGGAAGAACCCGAAGCGACGACGGAAGAAGCCACAGCGCAGACGGAAGAAGCCGAGGCAACGACGGAGGAAACCACAGCGCAGACGGAAGAACCCGAAGCGACGACGGAGGAATCCACAGCGCAGGCGGAAGAAGCCGAAGCAACGACGGAGGAAACCACAGCGCAGGCGGAAGAAGCCGAAGCAACGGCGGAGGAAACCACAGCGCAGGTGGAAGAACCCGAAGCAACGACGGAAGAAACCACAGCGCAGACGGAAGAAGCCGAAGCAACGACGGAAGAAACCATAGCGCAGGCGGAAGAACCCGAAGCAACGGCGGAAGAACCCGCACCACAGCCGGACGCAACCGAAACAACGGCAGAAGCATCCGAAACGAATGTTGAAACGACCGAAGCAGAAGCAGAAACCGACGTGGTTGACGCGGAAGCGGCGAAAGCCGGGGATGCCGACGCAACGGTCGAAAACTTCGATGCAACGGTTGAAGAGCATGCAGTAAATGAAGAAAACGAAGCGCCTCCCGCATCGGATAGCAGGGAAGATGAAAAGACGATATCTTTGGACGCTGCAACTCTGGACACAATTACCATTCCTGAAATTATGGAACGGTTAAGGCAGATTGTTGTCGAGCCTCAGAAATATGCGCGTAACGAAGCGGATGTGCTTAAACAGGCATATTACAAGTTGCGC
>JAITDQ010000120.1 GCA_031282485.1 Tannerella sp.
CAACCCGTTCACAATACCGACTGGATGAACCGTCTGCTGGCGAACATCAAACAAAATACGGTCAGATACAAATCCTGTTTTCTGGTTCCGGAAAAAGACAAACTGATTCCCCTCCCCACCCACGACATCGCCTGCATATACATCGACGCCAAAATGGTTAAAGCCGTTACTTTCAACAGCCGTACCTGTTATCTGGACGGGGTATTGGACGATTTGATGCAGCAGCTCGACCCGTCGCTGTTCTTCCGCGCCAACCGCCAGTACATCATTGCCCGCAAGTCGGTAAAAGACATCTCCCTGTGGTTCGGCGGCAAACTGTCCATTAACCTGAATGTTCCCGTTGCCGAACGGATTCTGGTGAGTAAGGCGCGGGTGGCGGAGTTTAAGAAATGGTTGGCGGGATAACAATCTCCATAGAACCGGTACGGCAGGACATGCCGGTTTCCCGCCGAAAAACGGTGAAGTTTTCAGCCGTCCTCCCGAATTCCGACGCATCCGCCCGGGCTTGTTTATTTTGTATTACTAAATACTGTTTAATGAAACCATACTATATGTATTTATAGTTAAAAAGAAAGATAAAACGGTCGTTTTTTAAAATATATGAGATGAGACTTTGTCAAAATACAAAAAAACGTTACATTTGGGGGCTTAATCATTGTTCTTGAAATATGAAAATAGTACATCTGCTGACAGTATTCCTGTTTTTTATATCTTCCGCAACGGCACAGAAAGTCGGACTGGTGTTGAGCGGAGGCGGGGCGAGAGGTGCCGCGCATATAGGCGTGATAAAGGCGCTGGAAGAAAACAATGTACCTGTTGATTATATAACCGGTACATCTATCGGCGCTATTGTAGGAAGCCTTTATGCGATGGGGTATACGCCGGATGAGATGTTGGAACTGCTCCTTTCGGACGAGTTTGGTTACTGGCAAACCGGGGTTGTGGGAAATGAATATATCTATTATTTCAAGAAACCGGATGAAACGCCGCAATTTATGCATTTTGCGCTGAATCTGGAAGATTCCGTGTTTATTGACGGCATATTGCCGGGCAGCATTGTTAATCCGATTCAGATGAATCAGGCGTTTATGGGACTTTACGCGCAGGCAACCGCCAAATCCGCATGGAATTTTGATAATTTGTTCGTCCCTTTCCGCTGTATGGGAGCGGATATCTACGGAAAAAAGGCGATTACGTTCCGTAACGGCGATCTGGGTGATGCCGTACGTGTTTCCATGACATTTCCCTTCGTTTTCAACCCGATATGGAAAGACGGGGTTCCGCTTTTTGACGGAGGAATCTATGACAATTTCCCGATAAAAGTGATGAAGGACGATTTTAATCCGGATTTTATTTTTGGCTCGGCCGTCCGGGGAGGCGGATTGCGACCTTCGAGAAATCCGGTGAATCAGATTGAACCGATGATCATGCAAAAAACGGAATATGAAGTTCCGGAAGAAGACGGAATGTTACTTGAGATGCGCCTTCCCGATGTCTTCCTGCTGGATTTTTATAAAGCCAAGGAAGTTATGCAGACCGGCTATGACCGCACAATGGCGCTGATGGATACCATAAAAGCCCGTGTCAAACGCGAAGTCCCGTTGGAAGACGTGATGGCTCGCCGGAAAGCGTATAAAGAGAGTCTGCCGCCGTTAAAATTCACAAACATCTATGTCACGGGAGTGACCGAAGCGCAACGGCATTATATTACGGCGCAATTGACGCACGACATAAACGGAGATTTTACGATGGAAGAGTTCCGGCGCGCTTATTTCAAGATGCTGACCTATTCGAAGATAAAAGAGATTATACCGTCTGCCGTCTATAACTGGAAAAATAAGACCTTCGATCTTTATCTGGCTGTAAAAATCAAGGACGAGATAAAAGTATCCATAGGAGGAAATATATCATCCCACCAGGCCAATCAGTTGTTCCTGGGACTTGAATACCAGAGCTTAGGCGAGACATCCGCCGATTATAACGCCAATTTCCAGATGGGCAACTCTTTCAGCGGCGTGTCTGTCGACGGACGATTTTTCCTGTCGGCGCGTATCCCCGGCTACGTCGGATTCAAACTTGCCTATTCGAATAAAAATTATTCGCAAAGCCAGTCCCTGTTTTATGAAGATCTCGTCCCGGCGTTTATCAAAAAGCGCGAACGATACATCAAAGCCCGTTACGGATTTCCGTTTATGCAGCGTTCGAAAGTAGATGTTTTTGCAGGGATAGCCGTGCTTACGGACTTGTACTATCAGACGTCATCTCTGGCAGACCTTGATTTTGATGTAAGTAAATATAATCTTTTCAGTACAGGTATCCGTTTTGAACGAAATTCCCTCGATTACCGGCAATATCCGACAAAAGGCCGTCAACAGTTGCTGATCGCGCAGTATATAACGGGAAATGAACAGTACCGGCAGGGAGGACGCAAGTATTTTACGAATGTCCGGAAACATGAATGGTTGCAGTTGAAAGGGACATGGCAAAATTTCCCGGTTATGAAAAACCGGTTCAGTCTCGGTTTAATGGGAGAAGCGGTGTACAGCACAAAAAAGTTCAGTTCCAATTATACATCGACCGTTTTGCGGGCATCGGCATTTACTCCTACGCCCCACAGCAAGATTTCTTTCAATGAAGCGTTTCGTGCCGACAGTTATATAGCGGCCGGAGTCGTTCCGGTCATCAAGCTGAATGATATGTTTCACTTTCGTATGGAAGCATACGGATTCGTCCCTCTGCGGGAGATACGGAAAGATGCAATAGGCAAAAACCCGACTGTATATTACAAAGCCCGGTACGGAGATGTTTTCAGTTCGTATCAGTATATGGGCGAGGCGGCACTCGTTCTGCATTTGCCGTTTGTCTCGGTTAGCCTGTTTGTGAACGGTTACAGCTATCCGAAAAACAATTATAATGCAGGATTAAATATCGGGTATTTGATATTTGATTCGGGATTTTTGGATTAAAATCGAAAAAAAATTTGCAGAATAAAAAAAGCGATGTATCTTTGCACCGCAAAAAACAAAAAACAATCAGGCTTCGTAGCTCAACTGAATAGAGCATCTGACTACGGATCAGAAGGTTGGGGGTTTGAATCCCTCCGGAGTCAC
>JAITDQ010000182.1 GCA_031282485.1 Tannerella sp.
GCGTGGCCGATTCTGATTTCGTTCAGGTAGCTGACAAAGGTCATTTTGGTGCGTTCCCTGAAATAGCGGCAGAAGGCGTTGGGTGTCAGGCCGGCGAACGATGCGGCTTCTTCCAGACGGATGGGGTGGGTGAAGTTTTTCATGATGTACCGGTGTACTTTGTTGAAGCGTTCGAAGTCTTCCGTATTGAGGTGATGTTTCGTGTAGCCGACGCTTGCCAGCAGTTCGTATTCGGTCGTTACGGCCATCTGTTCCAGCAGGAGGATTAGTTTGGCGATTTTGGCGGCTCCGCTTTCTTTGGCATAGTCGCTTATTTTCAAGCCGATTTCGCGTCGTGCTTTTCCGGTGAACTTGATGCCCCGGTTCGACCGTTCGATCAGGCTTTTGATGTGCTGCATTTCGGATGTTTCGAGCAGGGTGGCGCCGAACAGTTCCTTGAGCAGGAACAGGCAGTAGCACGAGGCGCGAAGACTGGGCTTTTTCTCAAAAAAAGCCCGGTCATTTCGCCATTCGTGAGGCAGGTTGGAACCTACCATGCAGAGGTCGCCTACTTCGTACGCTTCTACGGAATCGCCCACAAAACGTATTCCCGTTCCTTCCAGAATGTACATTATCTCTATTTCCGGATGATAATGCCACGGAACGATGAAATGCGGCAATTCTTCCTTGTATACGTTTACGTAATTTGCCGGCAAAAAGGACAGTTCCTGATAGAGCGGTTTCATGTGTACTATTGACAGATTCGTATAACTTCCTTTACAATCTCGTCGCCGGCGGGTGCCGGGGCGTCGAATCGCGGAAGTTTTGCGCCGTTCAGTCGGGCGTTGCAGTAGTTCGTGATGAAGTTTTCCACGCTCAAATCTATATCTTCGTCGTAAGGCTTTCCCACGCCGAGGTTTTCGGGCCACAGCTTCGACTGTTCGACGTCGGCGAGCGCATCCCTGAAATTGCCCGTCTTCACGTTTTCGAGGGCGCAGAACAGCCATGCTTTCCGGTAAACGCTCCGTCCTTCGTAAGCGCCTTCGTTGGGCAATACTTTCAGGTTCGACAGAAATTCCGTACATTCGCGGTATTTCTTCTGTTCGAGCATTGCCGCGGCGTATTTCAGTCCCAGCATGTCGTTGCCGGGGAAGGCGGTCATGTATTCCTTTGCTTTCCCGTACATGGCTTCGAAGTTGTGCGTTTCCTGATAGTAGCGTACCAGTGAGAGTCCCGTCCGCCATGATTTTTCCATGCGTTCGGCGCTGAGCAAATCTTTCAGACGTTCTTCGCCCGTGCGATGTTGCGCCCGCACTTGGTAGAAGACGGCATCGTCGGGTGTGTTGCCGCACTGTTCCCACAGTGTCGCCGCTTTATCCTTCGCTCCCAAAAACGAATAGAGCGTTGCGAGGTAATATTTGTTCACCCACCTGTCAGACCGGCTTACTGCCCATTCGAGCGCCGGGACGGTTTCGGTGCGGAATGGGAAGACCATCCGTACAGGCAGCGATTCGGCTTTGCGCAACAGCGATTCGTACCGGCTGTCGCCGTTTCGGAACAGGATGTATGCGCTGCGGTAAAGCGCTATCGGATAGTCCGGCGCAAGAGCATACAGTTCCAGCGCTTCGTCGCGGCAATCCATGCTTTCGTACCATCCGGCCATTTCCATGAAAGTTTCGTGGGGCAGTTCGCAGCGGATGTATTCACGGAAGCGTTCTTTGTCTTTTTCCGCGCCCGTGAGCAGGTATTTCTCGAAACGGGTGTAATGATTCAGCGGTTCTGCCTGTTCGATACGGGCAATGACTTCGCCGGCTTCTTTGCTTTTGCCTTCCCTGCGCAGCGCGACAGTCTGTAACTGCCATGCCTCGCCGTGACTGTTCCCGGCGGCGATACTGTGTTCGACATATTGCAGCATCTGCGACCATTGCCGGAGTTTCGCCGCTTCCTTTGCCAGACAGACGTATGCTGCCGGACGCAGGGCGGGAGAAAGTGCTGCCGTCTTAAAGCCGTCGATGGCGTCGATACTTTTGCCCGAACGGCTGTTTACTAATCCGTACAGGAAATTGCCGTCGGGGTCGTAGGCATTGACGGACAGGATGAGGCGGGCGCAGGAATCTGCTTCGGCAAACTGTCCGCGCCAGCAGTAGATCAAACCGAGTTCCCGGAGCGCGTGCGTGGCGTACGGTTCTTTTGCCAGCGACTGTTTCAGGAGGGTTATGGCATCGTCGTAGCGGTTTTCGTTCATTGCCTGCTGTCCCTGCAGATACAGGCCGTAAGCGGAATGATGGTCAAAGCCGGAGGGCGGAGTTACCGGACGCGCCAGATGATTGTCGGCGGGATTTTCGGAATAAACCAGAAGGTCGTCTCCCAGCACGACTTTGAGCGGGGTAGCGGCGCCGTTCACAGCGACAGTTTTCCGCCACGTCTGCAAAACATCGAGCGAGAGGCGTTCGCCGAAAATCCTGCTGTCGCCGGCCCATACCGTCAGTTCGTCTTCGATACGCCGTACGGGCGAGAAGCTTATCGTCAGGCTGTCGCCCGTCCTCGCCACATTGAGCGCGCCCATGTCGTTGGCTTTTACCATGCCTCCGGTTTCTTTCACCGGGTACCAGTATTCCGTCCACCCGTCGGTGGCGCAGGGTGCGAAGGCGTATTGCTTGAAGGGCGTAAGGTTGCTTTCCGCCACAGCCTGATTGTAGAGCCGTCCCGATTGCAGTTCGACATACTGCCCGTCGGTATCGGTCAGCAAGTCTTCCCATATCATACCGGAACGCGACAGTCCCCAGAGGAAGATTTTCATGCCCAGCTTGTCGTTGAACGGGGAATAGTGCACCGAACCGAAACGGTCGTTTTCGTAGTAAGCGCCGTAGAAATCGTTGCAGTTACCCAGCACGTGCATCGACTTTGCGCCGCCGAAAGCATGAACGGCATAGCGCGACAAGTCTCTTCCCTCTTCGTCGAAACGCCAGGAGTGTACATCGCCTCCGTGACCGATGTAATACTGTCCGGGGAAGATGAGTTTCAGATCGTCGGCCGCACGGTATCCGGCGTTCATCCATTGATAGTAAGGACGCGGGAAAGGTGTCGTATTGCGCCATGTAACGGATGTGGTGAAAAATGCCCTGTCGGGGCGGAGGTTGATTTCCACCTGCCACCATGTCCGTGTAATCATGTCGAAAGCTGCGACGAAACAGCTGGCGCTGCCGTCGTCGTTCCGCCGCGTATAGTAATCGACCGGCGAGGCTGTGGTGGGGGCGTGGCCGATGATGCCGAAGTTGAGTTCTACCCCGCCCGAAGTCCACGGGCCACGCATGGCGATGTTGCGGAACTTGACGGCGTGATTATAATAGATAAACTCTTCGCCGGAGCTTTTCTCCACCGCTCCCCATATCTTCCCGCCGACAGACGGCATGACGGTGACGCGGATATAATCGTTTTCGAGTACCACCGTTTTCCATGCTTGAGGCTGTCCCTGATGCGTGTAGCCGTCGAACTTGAAATACGGATAAAAAGCGTTTCCCGTACCCGGTGCGGGGTCGGGGTCGTCGAAAGGATATGTAATCATTTCGACGGTTTCCTCACGGACAGTCGCCTGCTTCGCGCAGGATGCAAGCAGAAATACGGTGCCGGCTGCGGCAAGGTATTTCGTAATAAGTATCGTTCTATTCATAATATAACAATTAATAATTAATAATTAACAACTTAAATCGAGGGTATATAACGTCTCGTGCGGGTAATCCCGACGATGCTTTGGGCCAAAGCCCGAACACAATGGGCCAAGGCCTGAACGCAATGGGCCAAGGCCTGAACACAATGGGCCAAGGCCTGAACACAATGGGCCAAGGCCCAAACGCAATGAGCTAAAGCCCACGCGTTATGTGCTAAAGCCTGAACGCCGTCCCGCAGAGAGCACATATACCCGCACACTGAACTGCCCGCACAAAGCGTCATAGCGCTATAATCATTCATCATTCTATTGTCAGCAATGCGCCGGCGCCGGGAGCGAGCCAGTCCTGTTCGCCTTCAAACCGTACTTTTCCTCCTCCATACGGACTGACAAGCAGTATTTTTCCTTCTTTTTTGAAGGTTACTTTCAGTTGAACCGATTTTTGTATGTCCTTATTGACGATTAACAAATACGGTTTGTTGCCGGAATCGACAAATTCGCCGACAAGCAGGTTGCCTTCGCCGACGGATTGAAGATGAACGGCGGATTCTATTCCCTGTGCGTTCTTCGGGACATTGCCCGTATGAAACACATTGACGTTTTTCAGCGTACAGTAAACCGGCGCCAGAGCGTGAATCTGCAGGTTGATATTTCGTATCAGTTCCCATGTTTTCGTACGGAAACCGGATTGGTCGACGGGAGCCAGCCGGTAGTTACCGAGCGCCGGCGCATAGTGCGTGAAATATCCGATGCCCCGGCCTCCGTAGGCCAGCGTGGAATATACCTGTACGCCCAGGGTGGCCGGCGAAGGGTCGGCGTAATGAAAGTGCGTATTGCCGAGTATCACGTTCCAGAACGGGAGGTTGTATTGTTGGGATTTCTTCCGCACCGTTTCCATGTTACCGTAAAAACGGTCTTCGTTCATCGTCCCGTCGTCGTAGAGCGAATAGTTGTCGTACGAAATATATCTGGGGTGGCAGGCGTTTACAAATTCATCCAGATGAGCTTCGTATCCTTTCGAACCCAACTGGTTGTCGGAAGCATAATCGGGAAACAGGTTGATGTATGGCAGGAAACCCTGTTTGCCGATAGCGTCCGACCAGAGATGCAGTCTCGGAAACAGCGATGCATTCGGTTCGTCCTTGATGTAAACGGAATAAACGGCTTTCCGCAGTTCCGGCGATTCGATTTTGTCCAGCGCCTTCTTTACCGTTTCTTCGGCCTGTTGCGGCGTGACATCCGGGCAGGATGCTATGCGTTCGTCATAGAGAATCACCGCGAGCCGCTGAGGGACGGCGTACCGTACGTATTCCGCCGGAATAAATCCAGTGGCATTGTATCCACAGTCGAACAGGTCTTTCATCAGGTCGGCCGGGCTGTTCATGTCGCCCCATGCGCCACCTGCAAAATCGGGCGACGGCACGCCTCCCCACGGGAAAATAATGAAATCTTCGGCTTTTACCCGTTTATCCTGCCGTTAAATTCAACGCTGAAACTGCCCACAGCACAGTCAGCGTCAATTTGTAGAAAAATAATCTGTTTGTCATAATTTTAAATTCAAATATATTATAATGTTTATAGAATCCTGTTTCAAAACAGCCGCCTCCGCTCCGTGGGGATTGACTTTCGTTTCAGCGTCGTCGGCCGAAGCGGAATAAGATGGCTTTGCTGCGTATGTCGCCCTGCCGTTCGGAGATGGACAGCTGTTCGAATCTGTATTGTGTGCCGTAGCGTTCCATTACTTTTTTGACGTCTTTTTCCGTTGTAAGGAAATATCCGTTTTCCGGGTTTTCCTTTTCAAAGTTGAGGAATGTGTTTCCCATGTAGAAATTCATGCCGTACAGATTCGAATATTCGCGCAGATTATTCATCACGTAAACGTTATCTTTCAGGCCATAATCCCGGACTGTCTGTTCGGCAAACGGACGGGCGGAGGAATCGTTTTTGATACTTCGCATCACAATACCGTCTATGAAAAGATTAATGCAGAATGTCAGAAGTATCGTGGCATACAGAATCTTCAGATTTATGCGTTTCGTGGTCTGGTAAATAATCGTTATGATTGAAATCAGCAGCAGGAGCATTATGGCCGCGCTTGCGATGTTGTCGCAGGCAAACATGCCCGTAATGCCCTCCACCGCATGAAGCGCGGATTCTTCCGTTGTGAATTTGGCTGCAAGTGCGTTAAAGTCTGCCGCTCCCGTCATGGTCAGCATACCGGCGATAAAAACGACGGAAGCGAGTGTCGTAAGTACGTACGCGAAGATGCGCGTCACCTTCGAACGGTTTTCCGTTATGTAGATGAAATATTGCGCCAGCAGGATGGACAGGAACGGGTATGCGGGCATCAGGTAGACGCTTCTTTTGCTTGACGGGATGGTGTAGAAGAAGATGATGCAGGCTGCGGCTACAAGGCTGAATTTTTTCATCTTTTCCATGGATAAAAACCGCTGCCACGCATCTTTCATGATTTGTTTGAACGACTTGTGCGGCAGGCGCCATTTGACGCCGAACAGCGAAAAAACAGGCAATAATGTCCAGGGGATGAATCCCGACAGGAGGGTTATGAAATTATAGAAGAAACCTTCCTCATGTCCCATTTCATAATTGATATTGCTTTCGTTCAGATGAAAGAAGCGTCCGAAATTTTCCGCCAGCGCGACGTTTAAGAAATCTTCGCCGCCCTGCCTGTATGCTTCGGCATACCACAGCATCGGAATGAACATGGATGAAATGCCTGTGTACAGGAGCGATTTGAATATCTTTCGGAACGTGTATTTGCGCAACAGGAGCAAATAGACGAAGAAGATAAACAGAGGCAGAATAATCCCTACCGGGCCTTTTGTGAGCACGGCGCAACTGAACAGCAGGGGTATGATTACCGGCAACCCTTTCAGTTCGAGTTTGTTTTCCCACCGGTAGAGTTGCATCAGTCCGAGCACGACGAACGCCGTCAGCAGCATGTCTACGCGAGCCGTCATCCCTGCCCGGTGAATCTCAAAGCAGGTTATCAGCAGGAGTGTGGCGATGAAAGCCTCCTGAAAACGTATTCTTTTCCCGAAAAAGGCGAGGACGAATCCGGCAAGTATGATTTGCGCCAGAGCAGACGGCAGGCGCGAAGTGAACTCGGAAACGTGTCCCCGCGGCAGTGAAAAAACGGCCATGAGCCAGTGCGTCATAGGCGGTTTGTACGCAAACTCGCCGGCATATACTTCCGGCAGAATCCAGTTGCCGGATTCTGTCATGGATACGGCGACGGAGGCTTCGCGCGGCTCGCCTTTCGTGTAGAAATCGCTGTTCAGCCACGGCAGGAGTGCGATCGTGCAGATGATTATCACGGTCGTGACGGGTTTCTGGAGGTAAAGGTATTGAAGTGCGGATGTTCTCATAATTATCTGGGCGCTTTACGATATAAATAAACAGCTATGAACGTATAAATAATATTGGGTATCCAGGATGCGATCATGGGACTGACCATTCCGCTGACCGCAAAGGAGGAT
Organism: Tannerella sp.; assembly: GCA_031282485.1. GTDB lineage: Bacteria > Bacteroidota > Bacteroidia > Bacteroidales > Tannerellaceae > Tannerella. Next base: position 7,147 of record JAITDQ010000182.1, read on the forward strand.
GTGACCGTCATAAATAGTATGTAGGAGAAACTTAATCCCAGTCCGATGCCGATGTTCAGTCCCATGCCGCCTTTTTTCTTGTACGACGACAGGGAAACGCCAATGACGGTAAGGATAAAAAATGAAAATGCATTGGCAAAACGTTTGTGATATTCTATTTCGAATGTCTGGATATTCCCGATACCTCTTTTTTTCTGGCGTTCGATATACGTTTTAAGTTCCGGGCTGGTCATTTTTTCGCAGTCGTTTTCGGAAATCAGGAAATCGGCGGGCACGAACTTCAGTGTCGTATCGCGGCGTGTTTCTTTCGTTATCCGCTCGTACATGCCGTCGAAATCGCGCACGATGTAGTCGATAATCGTCCAGTTATACAGCGAATCGTATTTAATGGAATTAGCCGTGAGGCGTGAGACGAGTGTTTTTCCTTCGAAACGGTCGAGCGAAAAGCCGTAACCCATTCGCGAGGAGTTGGTGTACCGGTCGAAATAGGCGAATATGCCCGGTTCGACTTCGATCTGTACATTGTGGGCATATTCGGGTTTTCTGTTTTTTTTGATGTAATCATATTCGAAATCGAGGCGTTTCCCGTTTGCCGGCGGGATGATGAAGGCGCTCAGGACGAACATTGTCAGGGCGATTATGCCGGCCGATATTCCGTAAGGCATCATCAGCCGGTCGAAACTCATGCCGGTGGAAAGCATCGCAATAATCTCCGACCGGTCGGCAAGTTTTGAGGTAAAGAAAATGACGGCAATGAAGGTGAACAGCGAAGCGAACATGCTCAGGAAGTAGGGAATGAAGTTCACGTAATAATCGAAGACGATCTCTTTTAGCGTGACTTCCGGCGCCATGAACTTGTCGATCTTCTCGTTTACGTCGAAGACGACGACAATGAGGATGATGCCCGTCATGGCAAAGACAAACGTTCCGAGGAACTGTTTGATAATGTACCTGTCGATACGTTTCAGTTTGAGATGCTTTAATTTCATACTTCGATTGTGAATTTACCCGGTTTGTTTCAAACGGCCTGTTTCAGTTTCATATTCGTTTGTTCAGTTCCGGAACAATACTTCTTTTCCACGGTGAAAAATCACCTGCCCTGACATGTGAGCGCACTTCATTCATAAACCACAAGTAAAAAGCAAGGTTATGAATGGAGGCGATCTGGAGCGCCAGTATCTCGCCGGCCTTGAACAGGTGGTGAAGATAGGCTTTGCTGTATATCCTGTCGACAAAGGAGCATCCGTTTTCGTCTATCGGCGAAAAGTCGTCCGCCCATTTGCGGTTGCGCATGTTCATCGTTCCGTTGACGGTAAACAGCTGTCCGTTGCGTCCGTTGCGCGTAGGCATGATGCAGTCGAACATGTCGACGCCCCGTTCAATTGCTTCCAGCAGGTTGACGGGCGTTCCGACCCCCATCAGGTAGCGCGGTTTGTCCTCCGGCAATATCCCGTTTACGATCTCTATCATTTCATACATTTTTTCGACAGGTTCGCCGACGGCAAGGCCGCCTATCGCATATCCGTCCGCGCCGGTGTCTGCCACGTTTTCGGCCGCCTGTTTCCGAAGATCCGGATATACGCACCCCTGAACAATAGGGAAAAGGCTCTGGCCGTATCCGTATTTGGGTTCTGTGGTGTTGAAGCGTGCGATACATCGCGTGAGCCAGGATTCGGTGAGCAGTAACGATTTTTTTGCGTAGTTATAATCCGCGTCGCCCGGGCAACATTCGTCGAAAGCCATGACGATATCGGCGCCTATCGTGCGCTGTATGTCCATTACTTTTTCGGGCGAGAAAAAGTGTTTGCTCCCGTCTATGTGCGACCGGAACTCTGCCCCTTCGTCACTCAGTTTCCTGTTTTCGGCGAGCGAAAACACCTGGAATCCCCCGCTGTCGGTCAGGACGGGCTGATGCCAGCCGCTGAAACGGTGAAGTCCGCCTGCTTTTTCCAGAATATCCAGTCCCGGTCGCAGGAACAGGTGATACGTATTGCCGAGGATAATCCGCGCCTTGACGTCGTCCCGCAATTCCGTCATGTGTACGGCTTTTACCGCACCCTGCGTCCCCACCGGCATGAAAACGGGCGTTTCGATGCCGCCATGCTCCGTTGTAATCAGTCCCACACGCGCCCCGGAAGCTTTATCCGAATGTTCTATCCTAAAATCCATTTCCTGAAAATAAGTGCAAACATACATGAAAAACTTCGTTTTCGCAAGCGACAGGGGAATAAAATATCATATACGCCCGCCGCCCGCCCTGTTTTTACGGCGCCCTCCCGGCTCCGGCCGGCGGCTACCGGACGAATTTGCCGCGATATTCGGACGGGGTCAGGGCGGTTTTGCGTTTGAAGATTTTATTGAAATGGCATGTCGTATTATAACCACATTCGACGCTGATTTGGGAAATGTCGTAAGATGTGCCGATAAGCAGTTTGCAGGCATAGCCTATGCGGAGGTCCTGGATATAGTCGATATAGGATTTGCCTGTATTTTGTTTGAAATAGCGGCAAAAGGCGGAGGCATTCATGGAAAATTTCGAAGACATGTCGTTCAGGCTTAAATTTTCGGTATAATGGTAATTCAGGTAAGACAGTATTTTTTCAATCCGGTTGCCGGCATACTCCGATGTGTTTTCGCTGAAATGGGGGCTGCCTATAAAACGCTTGTCTTTGAACGCCGCCATTTTGTCGAGCAGGAGCAGGAGGTTGATGATGCGCCGGATTCCGCTTTGGAGGGGAAGGGCTTCGATAGACTGAATAATCTCGCTGTTCTGGGGACAGGGAAAATAATAGCCTCTTTTCGCATTGTTCAGGAATGACTTTATGTGCGTGAAATCGGCGTATTTATTGATTGCATGCGCCATATAATCATGTGCAAACTGTATGACCACTCCTTTTACCCTCAAACCGGGATCGCCCTTATAATAAATTTCATGACTTCTCATATAATGATGCAAATTGCTCCCCAACAGTATCACATCTCCCGGATTAAAACGCTCCACACTGTCCGCAACGAACCGTTCCCCGTGGCTTTCCTTCACATAAATGATTTCAAATTCGCTGTGGAAATGCCACGGATAAGAGAAATGATCATAATCATAAAACCTTGCAATAATAGGATTCTGCTCATTAATAGTAAGCTGCTCATGCATGATAATATTGTCCATGATTTATTACAAAAACAATGCCTGTTAATAAATAGGTTGCAAATATAGCGTTATTTTTTGGATAAT
>JAITDQ010000212.1 GCA_031282485.1 Tannerella sp.
TTCCTCCTCACCGGCGGCCTCGTATGGCTGATGACCGGCCTCCTGAACCTCCAGAAACGTGAAAAATTCGTCTAACAAGCCATAACTGCGCACTTTCTGCCGGTTATGGCCGGATTCGGCATGCCGATTTAGCCATATCTGCATTTTTTTACCACTTATGGCTGGATATAATATGCTAAAATAGCCATATCAAATATTTTTCGAAAAGCAAAAAGACTTGCGCTACGGTTTTCATTTTTTCCTGCGACACAGAATAAGGAGATCATTACTCCCCCTCCATTCCCCAATTCTCACCGAACGCCCGCATCCCGGAAACAAAAATAGACAAGTTTATTTTGTATTCCTCACGGCTTGCATTATCTTTGCAGACAATTTTTGAAAACATTTAATTATAAGATAAACTGGAGCGTGAAAAAATATAAAATAGTACTGTTTTATTACACTCAAACGGGACAATCCCTTGCGATTGCAGACACGATTTGCAAACCTTTAGCAGAGGCCGGATGCGATATTGTGCGCAAGGAAATTGTACCGGAAGAGCCATATCCGTTCCCGTGGTCGGCGATGGAGTTCTTTCAGGTCTTCCCCGAATCGCGTCTCGGCATACCCTGCAAACTCCGGCCTCTTGATTTAAGCGATGCGGAGGATGCCGACCTGATCGTCATTGCGGGGCAAAGCTGGTATCTCTCGTGTTCCGTCCCGCTGCATGCCTTTTTCCGCTCGGAGGATGTGAAAAACTGTCTGAAAGGGCGGAACATAATCGTGACGATGGGATGCCGCAACATGTGGGTAATGGCGCAACGCAGCATACGCGAATACATCCGCGAGGCAGGCGGACATTACGTCGGGTTCATATCGTTGCAGGACAAAGCCGCCAATCTGGTAAGCGTGATTACGGTTGTAAGATGGCTCTTTTACAATAAAAAGGAAGCCACACGCTTTTTGCCCGCTGCCGGCGTTTCGTCCGAAGACATCCGCCATGCGGAAGTTTTCGGGCAAATCATACGCGACGCACTGGAACGCAATGACCTTTCAACCTTACAGGCCGACCTGATGCGCGAACGCGCCGTTACGTTCCTGCCGACAGTCTATTTTATCGAAAAGAACGGTTACCGGTTATGGGGACAATGGGCAAAATTCATCCTCCGTAAAGGCGCATACAAAGCCCCTGAACGGAAACCTTACCTGCGCGCTTTTTGCGCCTATCTGTTTTTCGTCCTGTATGCCGTATCGCCCGTGGGGATGATTTTCTTCTTCCTCACATACCCGTTTCGTCGGGCTTCATTGCGGAAAGCGCGACGGGAAATGTGTTATGAACTAAGTTAAAACAATATATGGAATTAAAAACAATATGAAAAATGATTTCGTTTACATAAACCGTCTTTCTTCGTTTTTCCCGAACCGGCCGGTCGAGAACGACGAAATGGAACAGTATATCGGATTAGTCAATGAAAAATCATTGCTGGCCAAACGGCTGGTATTAGGCAAAAACGGAATAAAGCGCCGCTATTACGCGCTCGACAAATCGGGACGGGTGACGCATACCAACGCCGTTATGGCCGCAAACGCAGTCAGAGGATTGCTGGATGAAGAGCTGACGTTGGACAAGATAGACCTGCTGTCGTGCGGAACAGCTTCGCCCGAACAGGTGATGCCGTCGCACGGCGTCATGGTGCATGGCGAGTTGAAAGGCAGCCGGCATACCGAAGTCGTTTCGTTCGCCGGTTCGTGCTGTACGGGGATGCAGGCGTTAAAATACGCCCACTATGCCACATTGGCCGGCGATGCTGCAAATGCGGTATGCGTAGCCTCGGAACGCCTGTCGGCTTGGATGATGGCGCGCTATTTTGAAAAAGAATCGGAACTGCTCGCCCAATTGGACAAACGCCCGATGCTCGCGTTTGAAAAAGAATTTCTGCGCTGGATGTTGTCGGACGGAAGCGTAGCCTTGCTGTTGCAGGGCAAACCGTCGGACAACGACCTCTCTTACCGCATTGAATGGATTGAATTGACATCTTTCGCAAACGAAACGGAAACATGCATGTATGCCGGAGGCGATAAAAACGAAAAAGGCGAGTTGCTGGGATGGACGCAGTTCCCGGAAAAGGATTGGCTCGACCGTTCGATATTCTCCCTCAAGCAGGACACAAGGCTGCTGGAAAATAATATCGTCAAACTCGGCGGACGTTTCCTGCGGGAGATTGCCGCGAAACGCAACTTCGACCCCTCTTCCGTCGACTGGTTCATGCCCCACCTCTCATCCATGTATTTTGCAGCAAAGATAGAGGCGGAGTTGAAGGCATACGGATATGACATCCCCGGCGAGAAATGGTTTGTCAATTTGCCGGAGACGGGCAACGTCGCCTCCGTTTCGGCGTTTGCCATGCTCGATGACCTGAAGCGTTCGGGACGTGCCGGAAAAGGCGACCGGATACTCATCATGGTGCCCGAAAGCGCCCGCTTCACCTATGCCTACGCTTTGTTAACGATTTGTTGAGATATGATAAGAATATAAATATAAGATGAAGACAGAGGATGTACCGCAGGATTTGAAATACTTTAAAGACCGGGTGATTCGCGACCTGATGTATGCCGTAGACGAAAGCGGGCGTTATACGCCGGTGCTTAGCGACGGATGGAGTGTGAAAAACGATGCGTTGAATGTCGTATGGGACGACATACGCGAACAGTGTGAAGCGATTCGCCGGCAGGTGCTGTCCGGCGAAGCCAGCCCGCTTGCGTATCACATGAAAAAAGCATTGCAGGACGTGAGCATGCTCTCGTCCTACTCCGGCGTTCCGAAAAGGAAAATCCGCAAGCATTTGAAGTATGGGGAGTTTATGAAATCGGACGAGGCGACGTTGCAGAAATATGCGGACGCACTTCGTATCACTGTCGACGAACTAAAACGTATAGATGAATGGAAATAAACTTTGAACACCGGACTGCCGCCCATTGCGAAGACGGGGTAACGGCCAACCTGTTGCGATTTTACGGATACGATTATTCGGAGCCGCTGATTTTCGGATTATCGGCGTCGCTGTATTTCGTTCACCTGCCATTCATCAAACTGGCGGGATTTCCCGTCACGTCCTTCCGTCCGCTGCCGGGAGTCATCTTTGCACGCGTCACGCGGCTGCTCGGCTTTAAGATACATAAAACGATATTCCTCAACCGGGAAAATGCGGTACGAAAGCTGGACGAACTCGTCAGCCGCGGCATCCCGGCCGGATGTGTTGTCGGGATGTATTTCCTGCCATACATGCCGCTGGAGTACCGGTTTCATTTCAATGCGCACAACATTTGTGTGATTGGCAAGGAGGGCGATGACTACCTTATCAGCGACCCCATTGCGACGGAAAAGGTGACAATCTCGTCGCGCGACCTGCTGCGCGCACGTTTTTCAAAGGGCACCTATCCGCCGCTGGGCAAACTGTACTGGATAAAGTCGTTGCCGCAAACCGAACCGGATATGAAAAAGCTTGTGCATAAGGCAATCAAAAGAAACTGTTTCCGTATGATTCACGAACCGGGGCCGGTGCCGTTTGTCGGGGTGAATGCGTTCAAATACTTGGGAAATAAGATCCCCAAGTTCCCGAAAATCTACGGCGACCGGAGAGCCGCCCTGCATCTGGCACAACTTATCCGCATGATGGAAGAAATCGGTACGGGAGGTGCAGGATTCCGTTTCCTCTACGCCGCCTTCCTGCAGGAAGCATCGGAGATAACGGGAATTAATGAATTAAACGATTTTTCGCTGCGCCTTACGGAGATAGGCGACCAGTGGAGGATTTTCGCCTCCGAAGCCGGCCGCATCTGCAAAAACCGTTCGTCGGAAGGCGTAGATTACCAAACAATCGGCAATCACCTGAAAACAATCGGCCAACAGGAGAGCGTATTCTTCACCGACCTTGATAAATTAATCAAAAGCACGTCATAATGACAACGCCCCTGATAAGTATCCGTAATCTCCGCAAGACCTACCGTGGCGCGTCGCAACCTTCGGTTGACGGATTGTCCCTGCAGGTAGAGGAAGGCATGTTCTTCGGATTACTGGGACCTAACGGCGCAGGGAAAACGACGACTGTTTCCATATTGTGCGGTTTATGTTCGTACGAAGGCGGGGAGGTTGCGGTCAACGGCTTCGACGTGCGGCGCAATATGGATTTCATCAAACCGCTGACAGGCGTAGTGCCGCAGGATATCGCTTTATATCCCGAACTGACGGTAGACGAGAACCTGCGTTTTTTCGGCGGGATGTATCCCGTTTCGTCGCACGAGCTGAAAGAACGTATTGAAACATACCTGAACGCGTTCGGCCTGACGCCGCACCGCAAGAAGAGGACAGGCCGTCTCTCCGGGGGCATGAAGCGCCAAGTTAATCTCATTGCCGCATTGCTGCACCGCCCTGCGCTGCTGTTTCTGGATGAGCCGACCGTCGGTGTCGACGTACATTCGCGTCAGGCTATCATTGAAAACCTGCAAAGCCTCCACCGCAACGGCATGACGATCGTTTATACTTCGCACGACATGAAGGAAGCGGAACAGTTATGCACGCATGTAGCCCTGATGAATCACGGGCGTATTGTCTGCGAGGGCGTTCCCGGCCGGCTTGCCGGCGAAGCTTCCGTTTCTTCGCTCGAAGAACTGTTTATAAAGAAAACACTGTAAAAAAAAGAATCCGCCTGTCAAGATGAAGAATTTTATAAATTTGCTGCGAAAGGATTTCCTGCTGCTAATCCGTGATTTCTGGGGCGTTGTGCTGCTGTTCCTGATGCCGTGGGCGCTGGTGCTGATGATGACGTATCTTCAGGACAGCACCTTCCGTTCGATTAACGAGAACCGCGTTCCGCTCTACCTGCTTAACAACGACGGCGATTCGTTGGGAAACATGGTCAGCCGGCATCTCCTGACAAGCAATATTTTTGAAGTCTCAACCACATCCGGCGGACGGGTACTTTCTGCCGGCGAGCTTGAAGAGGCCGTCTCGCGAGGCGATTATCTCATCGGCGTCATCATCCCGGAACACGCGACGGAACGGTTGCGCGAGAAAGTCAGGCTGGGCATCGAAAAAGCTTTTAACGGGGACAATGTGAGCCATGCTGATGATAACGACGGCAACGGGAACAGCCTGAGCCATGTCGATAACAGCGACGGAACCCGCGCGGATGCTCTCCCTGAAATAAGGATTCTTATTGACCCGAAGGCCAAGCAGTCTTTCCGTACGTCTTTGATACGCGCCGTGCGTGAAAATGCACTGAGGGTACAGAACCGACTTCTTCTCGGCGAAATAACGCGGCAGGTTAACCGCATTGTCCCGATACCGGTAAACCTTGATATGGATACGGACGAACTGATCACGATACGCGAATCGTATGCGCAGTCGAACGGGACGGACATCATTCCCGATTCCACGCAACATAACGTCCCGGCATGGAGTATGTTTGCGATATTTTTTATCGTAATATCGCTGGCCGGCAACATGATTGGCGAACGCGAAACAGGTTGTTTCAACCGCTTGATGACGATGCCTTTTTCCTTTCGTTTATACATATTGAGCAAAGTGAGCGTTTATCTGTGCGTTTGCATGCTCCAGCTTGCGCTTATGATCCTGACGGGCATGTACGCCATACCGCTGCTTGGTTTGCCGGTTTTGAAACTTGGGCACAGCCTGTTCGCGTTGATTGCGATGTCGGTATCGTCGTCGCTGGCGGCAATCGGTTACGGGCTGGCGATCGGGAGCATTGCCCGGACGAATCAGCAGGCAAGCGTTTTCGGCGCAGTATCGGTCGTCATCTTGGCCGCGATTGGGGGAGTATGGATACCGACGTTCATTATGCCGCGTTTTATGCAGACGATAAGTAATGCGTCGCCCTTAAACTGGGGGCTGAACGGTTTTCATGAAATTTTTGTCCGCGACGCAGGCTTTAGCGATATTCTTCCTTACGTGTCGGCCTCTTTGCTGTTCTTTATCCTGACTTTGGCAATCTCCTGCCGCAGCAACCGCAAACGACGGATGTAACCATTTTTTCTATCCCGCCCCGGTTTAAGCAGGGAAGGTATTGATAAGAATGTTAACATGGGTTTTTTGTGGCCTCATTAGTATGAAATAATGTTATTTGTAACAGATATTCATTATAAAATCGTTTTGATTTGATATTTTTTACTACGTTTGTATTCAATTTTAACATCAAAAGTAACAATCATGAAAAGAAGAATTTTATCAGCAGTGCTGTGTGCAT
>JAITDQ010000221.1 GCA_031282485.1 Tannerella sp.
AGTAAGCCCGTAATTTTCACTTCTTTTATTCCTGCTGCGGGTAAAATCAGAGAGCGGGTGATTATTAAAGGTTCAAATTTCGGGAATGACGCATCAAAAATGAAAGTCTTGTTTAAAGACAATGCAATGCACCGTGAAGCCACGATAATCAATGTTACCAACGAAGCCATCTACTGTCTGGCTCCCAGACAGACGTCGGGAAACAATCTCATCAGACTGGTGACTGCGAATGGAGATACCATTGACAGTAATACTACTTTCAATTACACGGCTGTAGAGATGATTACTACTTATATAATCGGCGTCTCCGGCACCGGTAAAGACGGGAAATTATCGGAAGCAACCGTGGATTATTCGGATGGAGTAGCGGATGTGGGAAACGAATCGGCGCTTATTTTTGAATCAATAAACAGCGCTGTTCGCTTTGTTTCGGTACCTGATAATATGGTAACTACGGTTCACACTGCATTCTGTGGAGGCAAACCTGCCATAACCGGGGACAAAACAAAAGTGTTTTCAGCCGGAAGAGCCGCTCCGCATACGGTTTACATGTACACAAAAGAATCAGGCTGGTCTCCTTCGCGTGTTGGGGAATTGGGTACCCTTTCCACACAGGCAGAAGATTACGTGGGTGCACTTGCTATGACCGAAGATGAAGAGTGGGTGTATTTTTGCAGCACCAAAGGTGTTTTCGGACGGTTCAAAGTCGGCGGTTCCGATGTAGGCAAGCTGGAAATCATAAACGACAAAACAGCTGTACAGACGTCATACGAAACCATGCCTACAGGTTCTTATAACAATCCGCACGTTGAGAGAACCAGTTTTCTGGTTTATGACCCGTTTAAAAGATGTTTCTATCTGAGCGTAACGGCCGCTTACAGTATTTATAAATTAGATATGCAGGGAAATGCGGAACTTTATGCCGGTCTTTCGACAAAAAGCAGCGTTGTAGATGGCTACATAGGAGAAACAGGCGAGGCGACTTTTGCGATGCCGCACGGGATGGCTTTGGACGCCGACGGTAATCTGTATGTATGCGACGGCAGTCGCTCGAGCGGACAGGTCATCCGTAAAATATCTACAAACGGCTATGTCTCTACGGTAGCAGGCGCTCTTAAGAACAACATGCCTGCCATAACGGAGGTTACAGACGGTATCAGTCCTTTGACTGCGGTATTCAGGTATCCTACCGATATCTGCTTTAACGGTGAAAACGGCTTCTGGATTTTTGACGGCTGGGCAAGACGTCTGCGAAAATATGCTATTGAATAATAACAGTAAATATATACAATATGATGAAGAAGATTTTTATAATTTCTATAATGCTATTGGCTACAGTACACCTGTTTGCACAGCAGACTGTCAATGTGGCGGGAATTGTAATGGACGAAAAAGGAGAGGAACTTCCGGGCGTAACCGTTGCAGTGAAAGGAAATAACACTCTCGGTACGGCTACCGACATTGACGGACGGTTCCGTATAAGTATCCCGGCCAACTCCACTCTGGTATTTTCCTGTCTTGGATATCAGACAAAGGAAATAACTTACGGTACGTCCAACCGCATAAGTGAAAAGATTGGACTTTCCGAGAATGTGAACGAGCTTAACGAAGTGGTGGTAACTGCGATGGGTTCACAGCGCAAAGTGTCGGTCGTCGGCGCTATAACAACTGTCAATCCGGGAGAATTGCAGGTGCCTGCCACCTCTGTCAGTAATATGCTGTTAGGACGTGTTCCCGGCATCATCGGCGTAACCCGTAGCGGAGAACCGGGTAATAATTTTTCCGAATTTTGGATACGCGGTATCAGTACATTTGGCGCCAGTCAGAGCGCACTGATTCTTATTGACGGAGTTGAAGGAAATTTGAATGACCTTGATCCCGAAGACATTGAAAGTTTCTCTATCCTCAAAGACGCTTCTGCAACTGCCGTTTATGGAGTCAGAGGCGCTAACGGCGTTGTAATCGTAACTACCAAACGCGGAAAAGCCGGAAAAATATCCATCAATTTTAAGGCAAACGCATCCTATTCATATTCGCCGCGCATGCCCGAATATGCCGATGCTTACAACTATGCCCTCCTGGCCAACGAAGCGCGCGAAGTGAGAGGCTATGACCCCATATACAATGATATTGAACTGGATATTTTCCGTCACAACCTTGATCCTGATTTGTATCCCAATGTAAGTTGGCGGGATGTTATTCTGAAAGATTATACCGTCAATCCGTCCTATCATTTAAACATTTCGGGGGGCGGAACAAATGCCCGTTACTATATGAGTATAGGTTATCAGCAAAACGAAGCGCTTTTTAAGCAGGACAATACGGTTGCAAACAAGAATACCAATGTGAACTACAACAAATACAATTTTCGCAGCAATATTGATGTGAATCTGACGAAGACGACAGAGATATCACTCAATCTGGAAACGGTTTTTGCCAGCCAGAACGCTCCGGGTGACGGACTGAATAATGATGCTTTGTGGAGCGCTCAGGCAAATCTGCCTCCGCCGATGGTTCCGGTCAGATATTCCAACGGACAGTTGCCCACGTATGGCAGCAATGTGGACGAGATGTCGCCTTACATACGGCTTAATTATCTCGGCTCAATTGCTACGGAAAGATATTCTACCAAAACGAATGTATCGCTGAATCAGGATTTGAGCATGATAACGGAGGGATTGTCGGTATCCGGTCTGTTTTCGCTCGTCACCAACGGACGCCATGCAATATCCATGTCCAAACGTCCCGACCTGTATTATGCCGACCCGAAAGACGGCAGAAATCTGGACGGTACATTACGCACCGTACGCAAACTGGAAAAACAGGATTTGACTACGGCGCAAAATTCATATTCCAACCGTGAATATTATTTTGAAACCAATGCTAAATATAACCGTTCGTTTTCAGACGACCATCGCGTTACGGGTTTGGTACATTACTATATGCAGGAGAAAAAGAACAGTGAGTGGGGTAACAGCCAGCTGTCCGCATATCCCCGGCGATATATGGCTCTTTCGTCAAGGCTTACCTATTCTTTTAAGGATACATACATGGTTGAGGGCAATGTGGGATATACCGGTTCGGAAAACTTCAACAAGGGGCGCCGTTTCGGTCTCTTTCCTTCCATAGCGCTGGGATGGGCGCCTTCGCAGTATGAATTTGTCGAGGAAAACCTGCCGTTCATAAGTTATCTTAAATTCAGAGGCTCTTACGGGGAAGTAGGAAATGACCGTTTGAAAGATGGCGACACGGATATCCGCTTTCCTTACCTGACCATCGTAGGAGGCGATACCAGCGGCCCGTGGGGCGGAACGGCTATAGGCGAGACTACTACCGGAGCTACCAATATGGAATGGGAAACTACTCACAAGTATAATCTGGGTATCGACCTTAAACTGTTTAAAGGACAGATTGATTTTACGGTTGACTTTTTCCGGAACAAGACATCCGGTATTTTTCAGAAGCGGGCGAATATTCCCGACGAGGTCGGTATGACTTCCGTTCTTCCCTACTCAAATATCGGTTCGATGACTTCGTGGGGTACCGACGGCACTTTGGCTTTTCACCGGGACCTCGGTAAAGATATGAACTTAACGCTGAGAGGCAACTTAACGCTTGCACGCAGCCTTGTCGATTACTGGGAACAGACCTACAATTATCCCTACCAGTCGTATTCGGGCGTACCTTACGGAATACATCGCGGACTGATTGCGCTGGGTCTGTTCAGTGACGAAGATGAAATCCGGAGCAGTCCTGTGCAGACATATATGTCGAATGTTATGCCGGGCGATATTAAGTACAGGGATGTCAACGGTGACGGTAAAATTGATGATGATGACATCGTGCCGCTTTCATATTCCAACATACCCAACATACAGTATGGCTTCGCTGTCGAATACAGATGGACTAACTTTACCGCCAGTATCTTTTTTGAAGGTGTGAACGAAGTGGAATATTTCCTTGGCGGAACGGGATACTATCCTTTTGCATGGGAGACGCGCGGCAATCTGCTGTCTATTGCGGCAAATCCTGCCAACAGATGGATACCTGCCGATTATGCGGCGGCGCATGGCATAGAACCGTCGCTTGCCGAAAATCCGAATGCGCGTTTTCCCAGACTGTATTACGGCAATAACGCAAACAATAACAGAAGCTCCTCGTTCTGGCTGGCTGACGGCAGTTATCTGAGATTGAAGAATATACAGTTAGCCTACCGTATTCCCGGCGCCCTTATGAAAAAAATCGGGCTGGAATCGGCTACTGTCAGCGCCATAGGCGACAATCTCAAAGTGTGGGATAAAGTCAAACTCTGGGACCCCGGTCAGGCGTCAAGTAATGGAGGCGTTTATCCTTTGCAGCGAATATATACATTACAGTTACATGTTACTTTTTAATTTATAAGATTATGAATATCAAAGCAAAAAATATTAAAAACCGTATCACCGGCCTATTGTCGGCCATGATATTATTATACACCTCATCCTGCGATTATTTAAGTATCGACAGATATTTCGAGGAGATGACTCAAATTGATTCCGTATTTACACGAAAGACTCTGGTTGAACAGTATATTGCGGGAGCAGCCGGTAATTTACCCAATGAAGGCAATCTCTGGACAAATTCGCCGAATCCCTTTCAGGGAGCATCCGATGAAAATTTCACTTCATGGAACGACGACCGCCATGCGGCAATCAAATTCCTGCGGGATGAAATTACGCAGTTTAATACCTATTTTAACAATTATTCCAATTATTACGAAGGAATCCGTAAAGCCAACATCGTTTTGGAACGTATCGGAGAAGTACCCGATATTTCGGACATGGAGAGGCGTGATTATATGGGAAGGTGCTATTTCCTGCGGGGATACTACATTTTCCTGCTTTTGCAGCAATATGGCCCTGTACCTCTGGTTCCCGACGAACCGTTTGAGATGAGCCGGCCTGTTACCGAAATGTCTCTTGAACGCGCTACTTATGACGAATGTATCACATACATCTGCGATAACATGCAAAAGGCATCCGAATATCTGCCCGAAAAACGCGAAGCGTCCGCCGATATGAATATGCCTGACAGGTATGTGCCGCTTGCCGTTATGTCGCGTGCATTGCTGTATGCTGCAAGTCCATGGTATAACGGGAATACGTTTTACGCCGACTGGAAGCGAACGGGCGATGGCGCCTATTTTATTAATCAGAACCCGGACAACACCAAATGGGGGAAGGCTGCGGTAGCTGCGAAACAGCTTATTGACACGAAGGTATATGAACTGTACACTGCAAGAAGGGAAAGTACTACACCGCCGCTACCTGAAGGACAGGACGCTTCGTACTACCGGAATTTTCCGGACGGCGCGGAAGGCATCGACCATTTCCGGTCATACTCTTATATCTTTAACGGCGAAGTGCCCCGCACATTAAATTCTGAAGTTATCTATTCCTGTACCCCGGCGAGGGTAGGCGATTCCCCGATGTGGATTGCGACGCCGTCCGGTATGGGTGGAGGCAACGGCTTGAACCTGACACAGGACGTAGTGGATGCTTTCTATATGAAAGACGGGCGTGATATTAATGAATCCAGCACAGATTATCCCTATCCGGGACCTGATGAAATATATCTTGCAATCGGCGAAAACGACCAGACATTTTCGGGCTATACGTTAAAAAATACGGCAGCACAGATGTACAATAACAGAGAAATGCGTTTTTATGCCACCATAGGTTTTTCCGAATGTTTCTGGCCGGGTTCTTCCTATACTTCGGGTACGGACGTCAACAATCAGAAAAACGTAACGGTCACCTATTATGCGGACGGTAATGCGGGCGCCAATGCAAATTTCAATGTGGATTATAACCACAGCGGATATACCTGTAAAAAATATATTCATGCCGAAGACCAACTGAAAGCGACCGTGAGAACGAAATCGTACCCCATTTTCCGTTATGCCGAGATACTTTTGAACTATGCCGAAGCATTGAATGAACTGGAGCAAAATTATACGGATTCCGAAAAAGGAATCACCGTGGCAGCGCGCGACGCCGGCGAAATTCTAAATGCATTCAATCAAATCCGCTTCAGAGCCGGGCTGCCGGGATTGACCTCATTGCCCGGTCGCGATGAGATGAGACGGCTGATTAAACGGGAACGCCAGATTGAGTTCGTTTGTGAAGGACGCCGTTATCATGATATTCGCCGCTGGGGAGATGCTTATGAAGCGTACAACAAACCTGTCAGGGGAATGAATATAAGCGCTAAAAAGAATAACCGTCAATTATTCTATACGCCGACTACCTATCCGAACGACCCTATGGCATACCGTTCATTTTCTTACAAACATTATTTCTATCCCATACCGAAGTCGTCTTTGAACAAGAATCCGAAACTCGTTCAGAATCCCGGCTGGAATTAATTATTAAATAAAAGATACAAATATGAAAAATAAAAGATTGATTGCAGGATTACTGCTCGCTTCACTTTTTGCACTGTATTCATGCGACCGTGAAAATCCCATGAGCAGAGAGCAATATATTAAACAGATATATATGGTAGGCGCATATAATAATATTTCTACATTTGAGATTCCTTACGGCAATGCGCCTGCCGATGCGTACGTGTCGGTTGCTGTCGGCGGTTCGCTTTTGCCGGAAAAAGATGTTACTGTTACACTTGCTCACAATGACGCCGCCATTACCGCATACAATGACAAGTATATGCGCGATGCACCGGTGCCTTACCGTAAACTTGACGCATCTTTTCTTGATATGCCGTCGTTGAACGCTACAATCAAAACGGGTGATGTTTTTGCCCGCGTACCGTTCAAGGTTCATACCGGAGATTTGCATTGCGATTCGCTGTATGCCATTGCCCTGAAAATAGAATCCGTATCCGATTTTGAAATAAATCAGGCAACTCCATCATTGATTCTCAACCTTAAAATAATAAACGGCTATTCGGGAAATTATCAGCTTGAGGCAATAAAATCAAAAGTAGCATCAGACTTGATAACGCTAAGCGAGCCGACAACACTCAGTGCGGCGCGAACGCTGACGGCAGTGGATGGGAACACCGTCCGTTTCTTTCACGAAGCCAAAGCCCAAATTCGAAGCGGTTATGAGTCAAACGATGCATACTGGACAGCATTAATGGGGTATGGAATAACATTTTCCAGGGACACGGAAACTGATTTCAATATTCAGTCATGGGGAAAATACAGCAAATCCAAATATCCTGATGCAGGTATTGACGACGCAACGAGTTTAAGTATCCTTGATGGAGAATGCAGTTATGCCGACGGCATTTTTACTTTTTGGTATGATTACAGGGAAGGTTCGCAACGTTACCGGATTGAAGGGAAGATGTCGAAATAAAATAAGAATACCCGGAAACAAGTTGGAAAAATTACCCTCGCGGACACACTCCGCGAGGGCAATCTTCCCAATTTCGTTAATACCGAAATATAAAAATAATAAGGTATGGCAAAAGTAATTGAATACATGTGGGAAATGAAACATCTATTTCTCATTTCACTGTTAGTATTGAAGCGTATCATTGATTCGCAGGAAGAAAACGGTTATGTAGGCGCCACCGCCCGCAGTTACCGCTCACCGGAAAGACCGGTCAGAGGAATGGACGCCTACGAACTGTATTTCGTTTTCCACGCCTTCATTACGGTCTATGAGGAAACCGGAGACAGGGAGGCTTTGACGGCGGCAGAGAAACTGG
>JAITDQ010000026.1 GCA_031282485.1 Tannerella sp.
AATAAATCACCCGCTCCGGCTGCCGTTTTTCTTCATAACTGCCCGCATCCCATACGCCATTTCCGTTCACATCAAGTATCAGCCTCGCATAATATTTGTCCGGAGCCATATCCTTAAAGGTAGCGACTCCATTTTCAACGACAGCCTTCGCAACCGGCGAACCGCTGCTGTTAAGTAACTCCATAAATGCGGGAACCGCGCCGCCGGTTGCCGGTGCTTTGAGCGTATCGTTCGGCGCATTGACCGTATCGTTTTCGACGGCCGGCAGACCTTGGATTACGACGGCCAAATGTCCGTATTCCTTCTCGCCCTTAACCGTCATCATGACCGACATGGGATTGTTGCAATGGCCGTAAACGCCGCAAAACGCTGCCGAATCTATCGTAAGACGGTATCGTTCTTCATAATTGAATGGGCGTGTGATATTATATGTCATGGCGAGTACCGGGTCTTCCCCGAACTCAAAATCCACCGGCTCCCATAAGGTGTCGACTCCCTGCTCCAGCACGAAGAACTCTTTCCGCACATCCATAACAGGTTCGTTAAACTTGACGGAAATAATATCGTACGGATTCAGCGACCCCGACGGAGTAACGGCTAACTGAAGGGGTATAACCGGCACTTTCTCTTCTTCCGTTTTTAAGGAATCGGCAGGCGACGATGCGGCGTTCGGTTTTATTTTCGGAAGTTTCTTCGGAGGCGTTTTTTTCTTTTTCTTCACGGCATCCTTGTTTACCAAAATAAGTGTATCCGTCTGCAGTTCTATCAGGTCGGGTATCGTATCATTATTCTTCAGGTAACTGACAGCCACCTCCAGCGTATCTGCTTTGTAAATCATGGAATCGAGAATCCAGTAGTTTATGGAAAAACTTTCCCGGTCTTCGCCGCGCTGGGTCACATACCACATCGAATCACGGGGGTCGAAGTTCAACGGTATGGGCACGGGAAACGTATCCATGGGAGCGTTGAATTTCAGCGTAAAGATATAATCCTGCGAACGTTCCGGTTTAAGCATGCGCTGGCGGGGTGTAACCGAATCCGTAAAAAACCAAAGCTTCAAATCATTCGGATAAAACAGGGTTTTCTCGACCATTCTGACCGTATCGTAGTTGATCGTATCCCGCCAGACGGTGTCGGGAACCAGTCCCCGCTCGCATGTGGGAATGATGATGGAATCGAGAAATGCCAGCGGCTCGTCGTTGTTTTTATCATACGCATAATTGCGGTTTTTATCCTCAAGGGCAAAAAGATGATAGGAACCCGGGGAGATGTTATGTATGATAAACCGTCCCCGCTCGTCGGTCTTCGAGGTGCGCAGGAAGGGCGTCCGCGTAAATGCCGTATCCGACAGGTCGCTGTGTATGCCGACAAGCGCCCTCTGAACCGGCTCCATATCTTCGGCATTAATCAAAACGCCGCTTATCTGTAACGTGTCCAGCACATCGCCCGTGGAAAAAGCGAAACTGAAATTTTCCAATACATTCTTCGCGTTATTATCGGCTATGGAACTTGTGAAATCAACCGTATACGTGGTGTTTTCCTTCAGGGTGTCTTTCAGTTCAACCAGAATCTTTTTGCCCACAGCCTGAATAAACGGGTTTTGCTTTTGCGGAGGTGTGACGATCACATTTTCGGCCGGACTTTCCAGCGCTATATATTCGTCAAAAAGAATTTCGATTTTCTTGCCTTTAAAATTTAACTGATTCGCCTCCGGCTTACTGCTTACAAACTTGGGCGGCTCTTCGTCATAAGGGCCTCCGTTCGGATTG
Source organism: Tannerella sp. (assembly GCA_031282485.1). GTDB lineage: Bacteria > Bacteroidota > Bacteroidia > Bacteroidales > Tannerellaceae > Tannerella. Next base: position 1,770 of record JAITDQ010000026.1, read on the forward strand.
CCGATATTGGCGCATGCAAACATTATACTACACAGCAGGAACACTGCCGGTAAACGTAAAATAATATATCGAACCTTATGTTTCATCCTTACATTTTCGTATATAACAGGGACAAATGTATGAATTAATTGTTAATTGCCAATCATTCTGAAGCCGATTCTGCAATACAGGCATTTTTTTCTGTCGCAATATTCGCGCCGCAACTGTATAAGCGCCTGTGTATCGTACGCATTGCGAACGGAAACGCCCGCTTTTTTGAAAAACGTGATGATGCTGTTCCGTTCCGGCGGCAATTCCTCCAGAAATTTCAGCGCTCTGTCGCAATATTTAGACTGGTTTTTCTGTTTCCCGTAAGCGAAAAGCACAGGAATGACCGTATTTATCAGAATAATGTTCACGGCATTTTTCCCCGGGGATTTCTTTTTTGCTGCGGAGGCATTGCGGAAATGGTAATGCGTTTTCCAGTATTCCGACGGTAATACATCAAAAAACGACCGTATATCATTCAGATTGTCCGATTCCAGTATCGACGAAAAAAGTACATCGCGGTTTATCCACACCGCTGCTGCCTGAGCAATTCTTACATGGGGGAAGTTTACGGGACGTGTGCGCAGCTTTTTAAACAAAAAACCGTCCACGGGTTTAAGATGATATTTTTTCCTTAAAAAATCATATTCGCGGCAAAGGGAGGAATAATATGCCGTTCCCGCATCGTCCACATTTCCGGAAGAATCAACATCCAGCAATCCGGCCTGACCGAAAAGCAGCGCTTCCACCTGCAACGGGTTGTTCCGGTGTTTCAGGATATATTTGTACGGCAGGCTTCCGGCAAGCCATTCGAAGGCGTCGCCATTGGTGCCGAACCCGAAATTGCGCATCAGGGTAATGTAAAAAATCTCATTCCAGTCTTTCGCATGCTGCTCAAGGCGTACAAAGATATCCTTCGCCTTGCGTTCAAGACGTTCCGAGGCAAGTGCTGCCATCCAGTCGGAAAGATATATGGGCGACACGTTGCAGATCTGTTCGGCGCACGGCACAGGCACGTCGCGCGAGAGCAACCATGCGATGTTTTCCCTGATCTTCGCGGGGATGTGTAAAACGGCCTGCGGGACACGTTCGCTGTTCGTACGGTATACCGGCGTATCATCATTCCCGACGACATGAAGTATAACCGAATCATACGCTTCATCCCTGTGATGACCGTGCGCCTGCCAGTCGGAAGCGCGTTCATGGATTTCCACATTACCCACCCATACGCGATCTCTCATACGTATTTTCGCATTGAAAAAGTCAGGCCCCGCATCGGCATTGGGTATTCCGGCGTCAATCACAAAAACGGGCGCGCCGTCTGCCGTGACAAGGTCAGATTCCGCATA
>JAITDQ010000255.1 GCA_031282485.1 Tannerella sp.
AGGCGTTTCCACGATCATAAAAAGTCTCGTTCCCAGTATGTATATTTCCATTTCAAGGATTCCGACGGAACGGATGCCTTCACGTATTTCCGGCCAGTGGCAGGCCTCGCTGTGTCGCTTTACATACTCCTGTATCAAATCCGGATCATCCTTTAAATCCAGTGTTTGACAATAACGTTTTACAGGTTTTGCGAAGCGTTTTTGGGGATACCCCGTTTTTTTATCAGTCTTATTCATCTTATTATGTTTTTTTGTTAATTGAATCACTCTTATCAGGCGGAAAATTATTCCGACATATTTTTAATGTATGGAAGTTCCGGTAAATCTCCGAAACCATAAAAAACCTTTGCATTCCGGCCGAGGAACAGCGTTTTTTCCCCGTCGGCGAGCAGGTTGGATTTTACGATAAAATCGTACGACATGCGGTATGTTATCGCCGTGATTGTTCGCGGATAGTCCGATCCCCACATCAGTTTTTCGATGCCGGCGAGTTCGATTGCTTCCTTAATCGCCCATACCGCTCCGGTGAAGGGATAAAATTCGTCGTTGAAAAGCCACGTTATACCGCCCGATTCTATCATCACATTTTCGTTACGTGCGAGTTTCACCTGTTCCTGCCAGTCTCGGCGCGTAACCATGCCGAAATGTCCTATCGCGATTTTCAGCGCCGGACATTCCGCGATAATCTCCTTCATTTCGGGAACCTGTTCCGCCCCGTCATACAAATCTATCGACAGGATGACCCCGTTGGCCTCCATAAGTTTGAATATCCGCATCATTTCTTCGCCGGTAAGCGGGATTTTTCCCTTATCCGTAACCAGCCGGTTGGCCGGTATCTTCAATGCCCGGAAACCTTGCGTTATCAACTGTTCCGCGTGACGAAAGCAACCCGGTTTACGGACATCGGCCATTCCGCAGCAAAGAAAACGTCCGGGGTATTTCGCCTGCACTTCCAGCAGGTAATCGTTTTGCAATCCGTCGATATACTCCTGCGTAATAACTGCGGCCGAGACTTGGGCATAATTCATATTCGAAAGAAAAATTTCGGCCGTATTCCGTCCGTCCGTCATAAAAGGCGGGAGCATCTGGCGTATCTCCCCCATGAAAAACGAGCGGCCGTTCGTCAGCGTTTCAATCTTCTTTCCTTCTACCTCCGTATCCTGCCGGAGCCAAAGGTGTGCATGTGCATCAATTATCGGGAACGTCATAATCAAAAACGTATTAAAATCCTGAAAACATCCCCCGGATTCGCCGCCCATTTTTCAAGCGCCGTTTGTGCTTCTTCCGGTTCGTATATGGCGGTAATCAGCTCATCAACGGGACAGATGCCCCGTTTCATATATTCCATGACAGCCTTAAAATCCTGCGGCAATGCATTGCGCGAACCTGAGATGTTCAGCTCTTTTTTGACAAAATATTGTGTGTCGAACGGGATTTTTTCCTTCGCATATCCTATATACACGACGCGACCGGTAAAAGCGGCTTCCGCGACGGCGGCCAAATACGTTTCGGGACGTCCTACCGCTTCGACGACAGCGTCTGCGCCGCGTCCGTCCGTTATCTCCCGGATACATTCGTGCAGGTTTTCCTTCTGTGAGTTAACCGTATACCCGGCGCCAAGACGTCGTGCCAGCGCCAGTTTTTTATCATCCACATCCACGGCAATCACTTTTGCGCCGCGAATAGCCGCCCGAATGACGGCGCCCACGCCTATCATACCGCATCCGAAGACCATCACCGTATCCACATCGGTCACCTCCGCCCGGTCTACGGCATGAAACCCGACGCTCAAAGGCTCTACCAGTGCAAAATCGCGAACGGAAATCGTCCCGCCGGCAATCACTTTTTCCCATGGGACAAGGATGTATTCCGACATGGCGCCGTCGCGCTGCACGCCTAACGTCCGGTTAAATTCACACGCATTCGGGCGCCTGTTCCGGCATGCCGGACAATTACCGCAACTCGTATAAGGGTTTACGGTCACAGGAACGCCTGTTTTCAAATCACCCGGCACATCATCCGCAACCGCTTCAACAACTGCGCCGATCTCATGTCCGGGAATGATCGGGAATTTCACAAGCGGATTCAATCCTCTGAACGTATTGAGGTCGGAACCGCAAAACCCCACATATCCTGTCTTCAGCAACACATGACCGGGTTTCAATTCCGGCTTCTCCGTTTCAACCGTTTCCGTACGCCCCGGCGCTACTATTCTTACTGCTTTCATAAAAACTTATATAGTGAATAACTATTAATTATTAATTATCAATTGTCAATTATCAACTGTTCACCCACGTGTCCCGAAACCCCGGCTCAAAGATTTTCCGTACATCATTCAGCAAATCCCTGTCCGGCGGCGTATTGGCGTACCGGATTGTTTTCATGACATTTTCAGGGTTTGTCGTGCTGAACAGTGTTGTTGCGATACGCGGGTTACCGACGGAAAAAGAAACCGCCAGCTGCTCAATGGCAACACCTTTCGATTTACAGTATTCGACCGCTTTCGCGGACAAACGCTTTAACGCTTCGGGCGCCGGATGCCACTCCGGGACGCCCCGTTCCGTAAGAAGTCCCATTGAATAGGGCGAAGCATTGATTACCCCGACGCCTTTTGATTCGAAGTAATCAAGGTAATCAGCCAGCGCGTCATCATTTAATGTATAATGACAAAAAGACAGAACGCTTTCGACGGTACCCGGCGGGACATGGTCGATAACATACCTGAAATGCCTTAAATTAAGGTTCGTGATGCCTGTATGTCTTACAATTCCGGTGTCCCGGAGTTCCGCGAGTGCGGGAAGCGTCTCGTTGCATACCTGTTCGAGGTCGGAAAATTCGATGTCGTGGATATTTATCAAATCAATATAATCCACATTCAACCTTCCGAGGCTTTCGTATACGCTTTCTTTCGCCTTTTTTGCGGAATAATCCCAGTAATTCACGCCATCCCTGCCGTAACGTCCGACCTTCGTCGAAAGATAATACCTACTCCGATCCATATTTTTCAATGCTTTCCCGAGTACTGTTTCGGCCTTCAAATGTCCGTAGTAAGGCGAAACGTCAATAAAATTAATACCGTTATCAACGGCGGCATGAACGGCCTCTATTCCTGCTTCTTCTTTCAGCGAATGAAACACACCGCCCAAAGAAGACGCTCCAAAACTGATGTGCGACACATTCATACCTGTTTTTCCAATTTCTCTATATTCCATGATATTTACTGTTTCAAAATTTAAACGCACAAAAGTAATCATAAAAAATCGTTTGTCGGTTGTTCGTTATCGACTAAAAGTTGCATTTTATCGACATTATTTATATTTTTGCATTTAATTAGTCGATGAAGGTACGTTTCATCGCCATAAATGCATTAATTTTATGAATAAAGAAGACATAAAACGAGATTTTATTTTACTGAATGCCGGTTATGCCGGTCACAATGCCGACTGGAATTGGAAAAATATATGCAGCCCTTTCGCAAGAATACATTTTGTAAGGAACGGTACGGCCAAAATCATACGCGAAGACGGGATTTACGAATTAAAGAAAAATCATCTGTACCTCACGCCCGCATACGTCAAGCACGCTTACGCGTGTGACGGCGTCCTAGAATTGTATTACCTGCATATTTATGAAGAGCTGGGAAAAAATCCCAGCATGTTTGAACTGATAAATTTTCCGGTAGAAATCAAGGCGGATTCGTTAATCATTCAGCTGATAAAACGCTTGGTGAGGATAAATCCCGAAAGAAGATTGCAATACTACGACCCGCGTTCGTACGACAACTCCATGACCCTTGCCGACAATATCGCCAAACAGAAAAACAGTCCGATTGCCTACGAACTTGAGACGCAGGGCATTTTAAAACAGATCATTTCGAGGTTTTTAATGAAGGCGGAATATAAAAACGAACATATCGAAAAACGCATATTAAAAACGCTCCACTACATACATAAACATATAGAGGAAACATTCGACATGGAACATTTGGCGGAAATGTGTTTCCTCACAAAAGATCATTTTATCCGTCTTTTCAAAAGAGAAATGAACAGTACGCCGGGAAAATATATCAACCGGAAGAAAATCGAAACCGCCCAGCTGAAAATTCTGATTAACGGCATGACCGTCAAAGATACCGCTTACAGTTTGGGGTTCGACAATATCTCCTACTTCAACCGGCTTTTTAAGAAAATCACAGGCGAATCCCCCGGCGATTACAAAAAGAAAATCCAGCCGTGACAGGGAGACAGGGAATTTTCGTCCGTTCTTCGTATAACGTATTAAAATTATGCCCTGTTTAGACCCCTATTATCGTAATCTTTTTTCCTTCTACCGTTTCCTTTTTTATGTAGATTTTATCTTCCCATTTGACCGTATTGCGACGGTCGAAGACAACCAGCCAGCCTTCGGCACAGCCAAAGATGTCCATGTAACGGGCCGTTTGTGAGAGTCCTTCCTGCAGATACTGTTCTCCGTAACGGATTTTGAGTTCGACGGGATATTTATTGCCTTCGTAGATCAGGCAGAGATCAAGACGACCGGTACCTGCCGCCATATCGCGGATAATCTGTCCGCCGCCGTTGATGACACGTTGAAGAAACGCCATCATGATCAAGTGAGGCGCCGCTTCCCTGTAGTCGAATTTCTCTACCCAGATATCGCTGTTTTCTCGCCAGAACTGCTGGAAATCGCGCATCAGAAAGTCCATGTCTATACGTCCGTCTTTCAGGTAGCGGGGTATCTGGTAAGATGCATAACTCTGTTGCAAATCCTGTTGCGCATCGTAACTTAACGTTCGGACGATAACCTCGCCGTAAATGGGATTAGCCGGTTTCAAACCCTCTTTCGTTTCGGTTATCAGACCCAAATCCTTTACATAAAGAAAATCATCGGAAAGTCGTCCGACGATACTGTCTCCCATAATCATCGGTTCTATCACTTTGCGCACCCGTTCCTCTTTCAATCGCTCAAGCAGGCTGTCAATATGCGTATCCCTCCGCAGGATGATGTTTTGGATGGCTTCGCTCACTCGTTCCGCCGTGACAGGTTGGGTGTAGTCCGACTGCAATATCTTCACGATTACCTCGCGGGCAATGGCGTTAACCAGCCAGGGTTGTCCCTGTGTCTGCTCCCATACAAATTCAATGGCGTCTGCTTCGAACAACTGTCCGCTTTCGTCGGTATGCTGCCGGTAAAGTTGGATAATCTCTTCTTTCGTGAAATTCTGCATTGCAAACGATTCCGTAATGATATTGAACGGGCTTGCGCTGCCCATTGATTTGCTGTCGGGACGGATTTTGGCCTTATAGTCGCGAATATTGCGCATGCCAACCAGCGCCAGGGAGTGGACAAAAGGTGTTACATTGCGGTTGATATAGCCTTCGCGCAACTGGCGGAGGAAGAGGATCAGCGTGTCGTCGCTCAGGCAGTCGGCCTCGTCGAAAAGTATGACCAGCGGTTTGTCGAGTTGCATGCAAAACAGCGTCAGTTCCATGTTCAGAACTCCGGTGAAATTGCTGTAATCCGCATCTGCAGCAAAGAGTGTTTTATGAGGAAGGTTAGAAAGCCTGATCACGTTCTTTATTTTCTTGACAATTTCAGGTATTCCGTCTTTCGGATCAACAACATTTTGCATGCTTTCCAGCGAACAGTACA
>JAITDQ010000273.1 GCA_031282485.1 Tannerella sp.
TGTGGAATATCAACCGCAACTCAAATCCTTTATCCGCAAACGGGTGGACAATAAGGAAGATGCGGAAGATATTCTGCAGGATGTTTTTTATCAGTTAGTGAAAACCGTCAATATCGCCATAAGCCCGGTTGAGCATGTAGCAGCATGGCTCTACCGTGTGGCGCGGAACACGATTATCAATCACGGTATAAAAAAACGCGAAGAAGAGATGCCCGTCTATCGAAGTGATGAAAGCGACGACGAAACGCAGAAAGATTTCTCGGAAGTCCTGTTCGGCAACGAGTCCTCGCCTTCGCCCGAAACGGAATACCTGCGTTCGCTTGTGTGGGAAGAACTCGAAAGCGCCCTCGCCGAACTGCCTCCCGAACAGCGCGAAATTTACGAATTGACGGAATTGGACGACATCCCGGTAAAGGATATTTCCCGTACCACGGGTATTCCCGTAAACACGCTGTTGTCGCGCAAACATTATGCCGTATTGCATTTACGCAAGCGCATGAGGCAGTTATACGAAGACATTGTCGATATTTCGTAATCGGGAAATGCATCCCGCGCGTAAATCACCCTGCCTGTCAGTCGACCGATATGCGTATGCCCTCGCTGTGCGATGCAAATTCGGGGGCGTACATGCACTGGAAGGTCGTTATCCCGTTTGAAAAATTGCCTGCGTGCGAAACGCGCAGGTCATATTCGAAGACGTAGACGCCTTTGCGCATGTTATGGATGAAAAAGTTTACGGACGCATCTTTCACGCTTTCGTAATACCACAGTCCGTCCCGGTAACGGTTGCCGGAGCGTGTGCTTACCGGCTCGAAGCCCGACGCACGCATATCTTTCAGGTGTACATATTCGTAGTCGCGGTCGGCACGCAGTTCCATTCTTACGCGGACAAGGTCGCCGACGTGCAGTTTGTTGCTTTCGCCGAGCGGCTGCAGGACTTCGCCTTTGTCGGTAAGCGTTCGCAGGAACAGCTGTTTATTCATCTTCAGATTCGTTTCCGCAGCTGTGATTTTATCCAGCTGTTCGAAATACTGCCAGTACAGTCCTCCCCAGGCGATGCCTTTTTGATTCGGGTTTTTCACCTTCAGGCTGCCCATTTGAGGGGTTATGTCATTGCCCTGCCAGCTTGTTTTCACGTAACCTGTTCCCGGTTCGGGACGGATGGCTTCTCCGGCAACGGCTGCCAGCGGCCGGCCGGCTATCTCTATGTCCGGCGATTCCGATTCGTCCAACAGGTTACCGCCCGTCATCAGCAGCGCATAAACGGCTTCCGACGTTGCTTTTGTCGTTTTCCAATCGTTCGTCTGCTTGTTGCGGAGCAGCCATATTTTCATTTCTTCTACCGCCGCTTCGTCCGCCGCGACTTCGTTGAATGTTTCGATAAGCATCGCCTGCGTTTCTACCGGAGCCTGATACCAGAAATAACCGGAGACATTGTCTTTCCAGTACATGCCGAGTTCTTCGGACTGCTGCGCATTTTCTTTCAGCGAGCGAATGATTGTCATCGCCTTTTCCGTCCGGCCGTTCCGGTGCAAAACAAGCGCGGCAACCGCTTTGTCGTAAGTAGAGAAATCTTTCCAGAACAGCTCCGCCTGCGTCAGGTAGAAATCAAACGCATCACCCGCAGGCCGGTGACCGCTGAAGCTGCAGGCATACAGATAATGCAGGTGGAGGGACGTTATATGCCGTTCTTCCCTGTTCAATTTCCGGTCAAGCAGATTTTTATAATCATTCGCAATCTCGCGGTCGAGGAAAGACAGTCCGTTCCGTACAATAAGGGCGGCATCAGAAGTTTGCGACAGGGTAGAGAGTGGCGAGTCGGCATCGACAGCATGCGTCGCCGGCAGCGCGTTCAGTTTCTCAAGATGAGCCATGCCTGCGACGATATGCTGCGTGATGTAACGATCCGAAGGAAGTCCGTCGAACCAGGGGAAGCCGCCGTCCCGGTTTTGCATGTCCTTCAGCTTGTTGAAAGCGCGGTTCATTTCGTTACTCATGCTGTTCAGGTCAAACAGCAGGGCGATTCGCTTTTTGCGTTCCGCCTCGCTTTTCGCCTGCATCACCCAGGGCGTCTCTTCGAGGACGACCTGCTTCAATTCCTGATTTTTCTCCAGATTCGACGCCAGCTCCCCGCTGTCGAACGTTCGCCATAAATCAAAGATTTGTTTGATGCGGGGCGTTGTGTTCACAATCGCCGTCGCGAGCGCGTTTGCGTAATAACGCGAAAAAGTCTGTTCGGCACATTCGTGCGGATATTCCATGATGTACGGCAGCGCCTGCACGGCATACCAAGCCGGAGCCGGCGTAAATTCCAGCGTCAGGCTATGGTTGCGGAGCGTTTGCGAATGGTTGTTGACAAGTTTGTCGAGCGTGAAATGCTTCTCACGGCCTGCACGGATGCTGAACGGGAGCGTTTCGGTCACAAGCATGGAATTTGTCAGTACGGGAACCGTTCGTTCTTCCCCGTCGATATGCGTGCCGGCCTGTGCGGTCACCTTATAAGCAATCGCCCGCAGCCCTTCGGGAATCGCAAGCTTCCAGACGAGGCCTGCACTCCCGCCGGCTTTCACGCTGAAACGCAGGGTCTTTTCCGACTGTATGACCGCGTCGACCGGCTGCATCGTCAGGGCGTCGTACAGACGAAGCAACGCCTGTCCGCCAAGCTCCTGCTCCGTCAGGTTGTTCACTTTGGCAGTAAATTCCAGCACGTCGTTCTCGCGGAAGAAACGCGGGGGATTGGCGCTTACGGCAACCTGTTTCTGCGTAACAAGTTCGTTTGTATACGAGCCTGCCTTTAAATCCTTCGTGTGTGCAAAGCTCAACAGTTTCCAGCGCGTGAGGGCTTCGGGCATCGTAAATTCGATAAGCGTTTCGCCCTGCTCGTTCGTGCGCAGAGCGGGATAGAAGAACGCCGTCTCGTTGAAATTCGTGCGCGTGGCTACGCCGGCAAGGTCAACCTGCGGAACGGCCTGCCCGATGCCTTGCAGAACGGACTGCCCGACGCCTTGCGGAACGGCCTGTTTTTTGGCAGACGACGACGCACCGTCCCGCACGGGAGAACCGAAGCCAACGACAACGACCTCATTCAGCATTTCCGGCGACGGCTCTGCCAAACTGTATGCCGCCGCCACGTTTTCTGCCTCTCCGGCCGGTAATGCCGCTGACCGGAGCATTATGTTGCCCGCGAACCTGCCCCGATGAGGGGAAAATGCATCGCGATACGTCCGTTCAAACCAGTTTATGTCGGTCGGGAAAACCTCCGGGTTAACCGGCGGAGCGGGCTGAGCGCCATAATAAGTATTCGAATTTGCATACTGCTCAATCGCATTGAAATTCCACTGATACATATACGTATTCACCCGCCGGGAATAAATGCCGGAAATATCCGGCCACCGATGCGGGACGAATGCATCCAGCGAAGCGTCATACAGGGATGCGACCACTTCCGCCGGTTCATTTACGCCCTTTTTGTCGCTCACTTTCATTGTCCATGTCTCGTTTTCCCCCGGCAGGAGTTTGTCGCGGAACGTCGCCAGCTTCACATCCAGCATCTTGTTCGTATACGGAACGGCGACGGGGACGACCGCCAAATATTTCCGGTTATCCCGAATCATGCCGAACTGCACGGTAAATCCGCCGCGGTACGCCTCGCGAATGGGGTAAACGACGGATACCGGCACAGCGTCCGTCGTCGTTATCCACCGCGCCTCGACTATCCGGTCTTCATGAATGAGTTCGCAGTAGACATGCGATTTTCCCATACCTCCCGCTATCAGGAACTCCACGTTCTCGCCCGGTTCGCCGGTCGTTTTCACTTGCCTTATCCACTCATCCATATTGCCGATTCGCTCCGGACGGTCGCCCAACAGGCGGACATAGCGGATATTATCGGCCACAACGCCGTTCCGGTTATCGGCCGTAAGTTTCACCTTATAATAACCGGCCTGTTTCAATGACGACAAATCCAGCTTCGCACTGCCCTCCGTTTCGACTGCATACCGGGAAACAACGCCCGTTTCCTCGAAATTTTCGGGATTGAGTTCATCGCCATAAGCATCCAGCGGGAAATCCCGGCGAAAGTCGGCCTCCGGGATTGCATGGACGTCTATTATTTCGTTTCTCCAGAGGCGTTTCCGCAACACGCCGGGAGGCTGTTTGAGCGAGATGAGTTCCACCGTTACGGATGCGGGGACAGGCTCGCCGTTCAGGTTTGTCGTCTTGACCGTGCAGTCGTTCAGCTTCGCGGGAAGGAGTTCGTCCGGCAAATCCGCAGTCACGAGCAGCGGTTTGTTTCCCACGCGAACGTCGACCGCCGCGCTGCGCGTTTCGCCGTTCACGTCCGTCACATCGGCCGTCACGGTATAGGTGTAAATCTTCCGGTCGTCGTTCCGGACATCGTCGGCCAGGGCGTCAAACGCAATGGAGAGGTCGCCGTTCGCGTCCGTGTTGAGGACGCCCGAAGCGATTTCCCGGCTTTCGCCGCCGCCGAAGGGCGGATACCCGCCGTAGTAGCGATACGCCGTGCTCCGGACGACACGGTAGCGAACGTCGGCGCCGTCTATGGCATATCCGGCCAGCGCCTTTGCGCAGGCCGTCACCGTCACCCGTTCGTTCGGCGCAAAATTGCCCTTGACGGGATTAAACTTCACTTCGAACGTCGGACGTTTATATTCTTCCACCCGTATGGAAACGGTCGCGTAATCGGAACATTCGATCGTCATATTCCCGTTGAGCAGTCCCTGCGGAATCGCGAAACTGCCGTCCACGCTGCCGAAATCATTGGAGATAAGTTTTTTTTCGGCGATGACCTGCCGGTTTACATCCCGGAAACGCAGGTTTACGACTTTCCCGCGTTGCAGCGTCCGGTCGCCGTCCGTCGCGCTGCAATAGAGGATGGCCTTGAAATAAACCGTCTGTCCCGGCCGGTAGATGGAACGGTCGGTGAATAAAATTGCATGGTCGCGGTCGACTTCATCGTAATGACGCCGGTTGTTGGAAGGCTTGAATACGAATAGTTTTTCACCTTTATGCGCTACCGTATAGTAATAATCGTAATCATAATCATTCTTTATGCCGGCCGCAATGCCGTTTCTGTCGCTGACGCCGGACGCCCGGACAGCCGTATCGCGACAGATCGTTATTTTCGCTCCGGGAACAGGCGCCCCGCTTTCGCGATCGGTAACCGTGACGGTTGTAATGTTGTCGATCCTGCGGTCGTAAGCCATCAGCGGCGATGCCTGTATAAAAGCGGACGTCCAAATGCCGGGCGATTGCAGCGGGTCTTCCGTGTCGGAAAACAAAACCAGATAAAAACCTTTTTCCAGCGGGTCGATTTTGATTTCGGTCGTACAGTACTGGAAATCTTCCTGTCGGGGAAGCTCAATCCGTGTCCGAACGAATTCTCTCTCCTGCGATTTCAGGAAGTCGAGGATGTCCCAATATTTCCGTTTATAACCATAATTTATGGCTTCCCGCTCCGACAGGATGTACGTCGTCCGGTACAAAACGTCCATATTCCTGAATTTAAGCAGCGCCGGGAACGGTTTGCCGGGTATCTGCGATTCTTCGACGCGCAGTTGCAGTTCCTTTTCCCCGACAGTCTCTTTCAGGGCTTTCACGTGGTCTTCCAGCCGGCCGGGATACTCGCTTTCAATCTGCTCGCAGAGGCGGAAGGCTTTCGCATATCCCGGTTTGTTTTCTTCCTGCCGGTCATGCCTCCAGGCCGCTCCCCTTTCCGCGTACAGGCGGGCGAGCTGCAGCAGAACCCGCGCATTGTGGACATGCTCCTTATAATCCCTGCTCATGGCGGCAAGCGCATCTTCATACATCCGTTCATCGGCATAACGTCCATGCTCCCGCAGGAAGGAAAGCCGGCGCAGGTCGACGTCGACCAGTGCGGCGTATTGGGATTTTTCAAGATGAAAACGCAGCAGTTCCCGGTATGTCTTCAGCGAGAGGTAGAGGGGCGAAAGCGAATCGACGGTTTGGATGTCCGTCGCGACAAACGCCGGTGCGGCGGCGAAATATGCGGGGTCATTGACGACAAACGCCTGCTGCGGCAAGGCATGAACATAGAAGTTTGACGAAAAATAAGCCAGCGCCCTTTTTGCGAGTACATCATAGAGCGAAGGCTGGTAAGCGGGATCGTATCCTTCGAGCAGGATGTCTTTGTAACTGTCGACGGGTTCGTTTTGCAGCGTTTCTGTGTCCTGCAGGGAAAGGCTGTAATATTTCACGGCCTCCTCCGCCAGACGGCGGGCATCCCAGGTGTGGACATCGTCCGGGGCGATCGCCGTATTCGTACGCCTGTTGACCGTCCATGCGTTCCGGTTGTAATACTCCTCGTACATCTGTCCGATCATTGAATAAATGACGGATTTAGCCGGTTGCGGCAACGCTTCCGCTTCCTGTTTGAGCGTATTGAAAATCAGGTTTGCGCCTTCCTCATTTTCCCGCACGACGCCGAAGCCGTTTATCCGGAAGATAAGGGCTTTTATCAGCTGTCCGTAATTCTTTTCCGCCAAAGCAGTCCGGTATATCGTATCTACCCCGGCCAGCATGGATTGTGGCAGTCCCTGCTCGCGAAGCTGTTCGATTTCTTTCCATTCATTTACGTACCTGTTCATATTCTTGTTCTCTGTTATTGGTTTATTTTGCGATCCGCAGGCGGCCATAAAAAACGCCGCCGCTATGGTAAAAAATACTCTTTTCATATTACCACAATTAAATATATTGCGACAAAGTTAAAAAAAATATCCCCTGTTGTTTTCAAATTCGCAAATTTTTTTTACTTTTGCGCCGGAAAAATTAATGAATGATGAAAATTTGTATTATTGCATATAAATTTCCGCTATAGACAAAGTAATGTTTTGAATCCAAAAGTGAGTTAATTAATGAAACTTCTTACGCTATTGATTTGTGTATTTTCATGCTTCAGTATCTCCGTTTCTTCCAAAAAAACGGCCATACCCGGGCAAGGTGAAGGGATTTACCGGTTCCTGATTAACAACGGCTGCGACCCTAAAATACATTTTGATGAATTTGTGGCGTTAAACAAAAACAAGCTCGGCAAAAACAACACATTAATCAAAGGCGTATCCTACATCTTACCTCCATTAACCGCCGAAGCTGCAAAATCACCCACCCTCCCTCCAAACAGCGATGCCAACGGCCGGAAAAAACGGAAAGAACCGCTGTTCGGCAAAAAATACGACGACTATACCGTCACTTCCGGCAAGCTAAAAGGGGCAACGTTCTACGTGGTGAGCGGACACGGCGGGCCTGACTGCGGAGCTATCGGCATAGCCGACGGAAACGAAATCCACGAAGACGAGTATGCTTATGATATCATGCTGCGCCTGGCACGCAACCTGATGATGGAAGGCGCAACCGTGCATATTATCATCCAGGACCGGCAGGACGGCATCCGCGACGACCAAATCCTGAAAAACAACAAACGGGAAACCTGCCTGGGCAAAGAAATACCTTTAAATCAAAGAAACCGCCTCCAGCAACGCTGCGATGCGATAAATAAACTGTATCACCGTTCAAAAGGCGGATATCACCGGGCTATTTTCATTCACTTGGACAGCCGCAGCACAAAACAGCAAATGGATGTTTTCTTTTACTGTCATGAAAAAAGCGCAGCCGGCAAGCGATTAGCCGAAACCATGCGGACGACCTTCGGCGAACAGTATCAAAAACATCAACCGGGACGGGGTTTCACCGGTACGGTCAGCTCACGGGAACTGTTCGTCCTGTCCAACAGCGAGCCTGTCAGCCTCTTTACCGAACTCGGAAACATAAAAAACAGCTTCGACCAGCGCCGCTTCCTGTTAAGCTCCAACCGGCAGGCGCTGGCTAACTGGCTATGCCGCGGTTTTATCACCGATTATGAAAACAATCGTTAATTATTAATGATTAATGGTTAATGGTTAATGATTAATGAGCTTGTCGACTCGACAAGGTTATTGAGCCTGTCGAAATATCCTTGTGATCTTTTAAACCGTTACATGTTATAAATTTTTTATCCCTTAGTGTCTTTGTGGGACATTATTGTTATAAGATTTCTTAATCAGTGGGAAAATTATGGGGGGGAAATTCAGCCGCACTGCTACGGGAAGGTCTCCCACTGCGTGGGAAAGGCCACTCCGGGCTACAGGAAGGGTTCTCACTCAGTGAAAAAGGCCGCCGTAGTGCTACGGGAGGGTTTCTCACTGCGTGAGAAGGGCCGCCGTAATGCTGCAAGAGGTTTCCCACTGAATAGGAAGGGCTGCCGTAGTGCTACGACCGGAAATCCCACTGCGTGAGAAAGGTTGCCGCAGCGCTGCAGGAGGTTTTCCATTGAGTAAGGAAAGGCTGCCGCAACGCTGCGACCGGAAATCCCGCTGCCCGGGAAGGGTTTCTGCAGGTTTTTTTCCGCTTTCGGCACAGCGCAGGGCGCTGCGCCGAAAGCAGGGGAGAGGCAATCATTTTCCCGCAATCGCCCGGCGGATGTTATTCCGGTTTTCCGGTGTCGTCTTTTTTCTTTGCCGCGCGTCCTTTTCGTTGTGCGAGAATGTCGATGTAGTGATCCGTGCGGATGTTGAGGGCATTGACGAAGGGAGCGTACGGCGCTTCGCCGTTCAGGAGCATGGAGGCGTCGATGCGGTCGAGCATGTCGCGCCAGGTGTTGTTGGTTTCCCGGCGGATGTTTGCCATCCGGAGACCGGTTTTTCCGGCGCCTTCGGTATAGCGGGTTTGCTTGAGTGCATCAAAGGTCTTGTTGTCGGCTTCCAGGATGTTTACCCAGTCGTATACTTCCAGCGTCTGAATTTCGGCGGCATACGAAGTGCGTATTTCCTGAATGAAATTGTAAATGGAAGCCGTCTCTTCGTCATACGACTTGCGGGCGATGTTCCCGTAGTGGTCGAAGACGATTTTCAGTCGCCGGGCAGCTTCGCGGCGGATGGGGTCGAAATGGTTCAAACCGGCTTTCACCGCATCGGCAAATCCGCGGAAAACGATGTCGCGTGCATGGTCGGCTTCGGCAAGCTGTTCGGTAGTGGCGCTCTTGCGGATGAGTTCTATCGCTTCGTCAGCGCCGGCATACAGGGAGAGAAACGTGGCAAAAAGCGCTTCAATGTTCAGCGCCCCGGGATTGTGCTGTTCCACCAGCGTTTTAAACTCGGTGTAGAACTGGAACCATTCTTCGTTCCTCAGGTCTTCGATTCTGAATCTTTTGCATTTCATGATGTTTTACTGTTTAAAAGATGAATAATGAATTGTCCGCAAAAGTAACAAAAAATTACCGGAAATCACGCAAATAAATTTGATTTTTTTCTCCCCATGGAGTTATTTTTTTTATCTCCTCAAAGAAGATACGGCTTTCAGCCCTCAATAATTGATAATTGATAATTGACAATTGACAATTAACCACTAACCATTAACCATTAATCTTCATGCTCATTTGTGTATATGAATAAAAACTGCTAA
Organism: Tannerella sp.; assembly: GCA_031282485.1. Classification (GTDB taxonomy): domain Bacteria; phylum Bacteroidota; class Bacteroidia; order Bacteroidales; family Tannerellaceae; genus Tannerella. The sequence continues at coordinate 9,475 of JAITDQ010000273.1, forward strand.
TTTAGCGGCGTGAAAAAAATACAAATGATGAAAATCAAACTGTTTCTTACATTCGATCACGAATTGCCGCTGGGCGGACTTCGTACA
>JAITDQ010000366.1 GCA_031282485.1 Tannerella sp.
GCCTTCCCGGTGGCAGAGGTAGTGTTTTTTTATAAAGGCGTATACTTCTTCTGTGTTATGGGCGGAGAGGCCGGCGCGTGTGCGGGTCATGATGTCTTCGAGGCAACCTTCGTCGCCGCGGACGCATAAAACGGGCTTTCCGACTGCTAAGTATTCGAAGAATTTTGTGGTCATGACGCCTTTGGGGCCTTCGGCGCCGGTTTTGTTGGTGAGAAGGAGCAGCATGGCGCTTTCGTTCAGTATCCGGGGTATATCGGCGGCGGGCGCGTATCCCGGATATTCCATGAAGGCTGCGACGCCGGGATATTTGCGGACTTCCGTTTCGATGATCCGGCGTGATTTGTCGTCGACAAACCAGCGTAAACGGAAGCGGTCGGGGGTGATGACTTTTTCGGCGGCAAGCTTTTCTACGGCCAGAAAAAGCAGCTCGGGATTGCGCATGGCAACGCTGAGCAACCGGCCTGTGTAGGTTATATAGAACTTGTCGGACGTGATGTTTGAGGGGTAAAAGATTTCGGGGTCGTAGCCGTTATATATCAGATGCGTGTTTTTATTGTATTCCTTGAGTATGGAGACGTGCCAGGGGGAAACGGTCGTCACACAGGCGGCTTCGGAGAGGATTTTGTTTCTTATCGCAAGGCTTCGTTTGCGGAACAGGGAGGCGATGAGGTGTTGAAGGCCGAAAATTTCGGGCAGACGGTGTTCTATAAATTCGTTTCCGGTGTATTGTTCGATGATGTCGCGCAAGTCGACGAGGAGAGGCAGTCCGGTCTTACGCGCCAGTCGTCGGGCGGCGGGGAGCGGGAAGGTGCGGTATGTGCTGCACAGGATGAGGTCGAAAGGCTGTTCTTTCGATTTGCTTAATGCCTTGCGATACAGTCGCCGGTCTTTATAGCCAAAGAGGATGTCGCATATAAAGGTTATTCCCCATTCTATTTTTCCTGCAAGCCCTTTCCTGCCGTAATAATGTATATACGAGACGTCTACATCATTTGCCAGGAACGAAAACGTATGGTCGTCGATATATTCCGCTACTACTGCCGGATGCCGGCCGTTCGTCCGGAGGTATTTGCACAGATATCCCATACGGGGGCCAAAGGCGGGCGGGAAGATGTCGCATAATATCAGGACGGATTTTTTACGTTTCAACATAGACCTGCTTCAAAGGATTTGACGATGGCGTTTATTATTTTTTCCGCGGCATGTCCGTCACCATATTCCTTTATTTCGGTTCTTTGGGGCCGCTCGGCGAGACATTCGATTATTTTTTCCGTGTTAAACCCGGCAATCCGGTTCCATCCGGCATGAACGGTTTCAATCCATTCCGTTTCGTCGCGCAGGGTTATGCAGGGCGTACGGTGGAAATAAGCTTCTTTTTGCACGCCTCCCGAATCGGTCAGGACGGTATCTGCGTTTTTTTCAAGCATGATCATATCGGGGTAGCTGACGGGGTCAATCACCCGAAGGGCATCGTTGGAGGCGATCGTCGCGCCGAGGTGGTAATTGTCGATATATACTTTCGTTCGCGGATGAAGGGGAAATATGACCGGACAGTCGGGCGTTGCTATTTCCATGAGTGCGAGAATTATCTGCGTCAGGCGATGGGGGTTGTCCGTATTTTCGGCGCGGTGGATGGTGCAGAGGCGGAATTTCTTCGGCTGAATCCCGAGTGCGGACAAGATGTTTGATTTCCGCTCCGCTATCCCGGCGAAAACAAGTGCGGCGTCGTACATGACATCTCCCGTATAAAATATGCCTTTTGTGATGCCTTCTTTTGCGAGGTTTCCGATGGACTGATAAGTGGGGCAGAAAAGGAGTGAGGCGATATGGTCTGTAAGGATGCGGTTTGTTTCTTCCGGCATCTGTTTGTTAAAGCTGCGTAATCCGGCTTCGACGTGCAAAAGCGGTATGTGTAACTGCGAAGCGGCTAAAGCGCCGGCCAGTGTCGACGTTGTGTCGCCATAGACAAGGACGCCGTCGGGGCGGTATTCGAGCAAAGCTTTCTCTATTCCGGTCAGCATCTCGGCAAGCATTTTCGTCCGGCTCGCCAGGCCTCCGCAGTGTAATTGCCGGTCCGGCTTTCCCAGACCTGTTTCGTCAAGGAATATATCGCTCATGTTTTTGTCATAATGCTGTCCGGTATGGAGGATATATTCCTTAATTGCGTGGTTTCCGTCCTTGCTGTTGTGCGCTTTTATTGCCCGGCTTATCATGGCGGCTTTTATGAATTGCGGACGGGCGCCTGTGATTGTTACTATCTTCATATTTTCTTAGGGATAAAAATTTATTGATTCCGCTCCGTGTAACCGTACCCGTACCCGTAGAGATGTCCAAATGGGGTGTCTTTACAGGTGTTTGTGATTTTACCGTATAGGGAGCGCAAGTATGTGTTGCCTTCGACGGCGGAGGTGTTATGCCATAAGAGCGTGAGGTCGCCGTTTGCGTTGCGGGTGTCGGCGATTAGTTTTGTGCAGTATTCTTCTGCCTGGGCGCATGTCAGATTCATGTATTTTGTTTCGCTGAGCGTGCTGTCCATAACGGTCAGGGGATGAAGCGTAAGGGGAGACAGGCGGCATGTCACGGGGTTGATGTATTTTACAGGCCGGGATGTACCCAGGCGGAAGCCTGCGATATCGGCATAACCGATTGTGTAATCGTCCGTGATTCCGGCTTTTTCGAGATATTCCATGTCTTCCGGTTCGCGGACGGAAAGGAAATGGTGGCGGTTGTGCCTTATTTCTATTTCGAATGTATCTTCCAGTTTTTTTTTCTCGGACAGGATGAGCGAAGGCTCCCGTCCGGCCTGATAACTGCTGTGAAGTCCGATTGTTGCGCCGTAGTGTTTGCACAGGGAATACAGCGACCGTATATCTTTTCCGCGTAAATTATAATGCGGCCTGTCCTGCCTGAGTTTTCCACCTGCCCTGAAAAAAAGAATGGATCGGCACCGGCCGGCGCCTGCGGCGTTTTGCAGGTTCCTGTCCTGTTCGAGCATCCACGGGAATGTGTAATACGGATTTTGCTCCAGCGGCGCATATTTCTCCCGTATGACGGCGATCGGATTCCGTCCCGACCCTATTTTGCGGGCGACGCTCTTCCATGAACGTCCGGTAAACGGGACATCCACGTCGTGGGTGAGATTTATTTTCCTGATAAACGGGACTTGTTCGCCGACATTCACGCCGTTACTTTTCAGCCATTTGCGTATAAGTTTCCCATATTCGTCGACCACAGGGCGGTCGATAAACCCGGCACGGTGGGGGAGTGATTCCCGTCCGGGAAAACGTCCGTGCTCATCCCGCAGCTCACGGTGCAGAATCTCTTCGTAACGGCTTAATAAAAAATATGCGCTCGCGACAAGGTCTGCATGAACGACGATCGTATCTCCTGCCCGCTCGACATCCGGCGCGCCGAACAGAAACGGTATCCCGTCGATATTCATGAGGGGCGCCGAAGGTATTGTCTTTGCCGTTCCGTAGACGCCTTCGTCGAAAAAGCCGGAGGGAATAATCACTACCTTATAACCGGAAAACGAAGATTCATCGGATGTATATCCGACCAGTCCGCTCACATCGGCGGCAAGCTGTTCGCCGGCCATGAATCGAAGTATATACCGTATTATCTCCGTCATTCGGTTCGCTGTTTCTTTATCTGTTTTAACTTTATACGGACTTTGTCGAAAAGGGTCTGTTTCCCGCGTGAGATTGTGAAATAAGGCATCTGCACGGCTCCGAACTCGCGGAAAAAGCGTTCTACGCCGACTATCATTGAGCCTTCAAAATCAAATCTGTCCGTATGTTGCGAGACGTATTTTATCGCTTCCCACATCACGAGGCTGTGCGCTCCCGAAGACCGCAACGCCGGGTCGCCCCCTCCCGCTATATAATACGCGGAACTGCGCTGCCAAACGACAAACGCTACGGCGTGGAGATTGCCCTCCCTGTCGTAACCGCCGAAGATATCGCCCTGTCCGCGTTTACGGGCTGTTTCAATAAGCCGCCGCAGAATGGCGGGGCTTTGGGTATTTCTTTTATTTTGCCGTTGAAAGGTAAGGGACTGTATCCTGAAAAAATCATCCGTTGGGACGTCACCGCGAACGGTTATCGGCTGTTTTTCCGCCCTGTTTATGTTGCGCCTCGTTTGCCGGCTCATGTTCGACAGCAAACGCGCGGTATCTTTCAGGCCGTTCAAAACATACGTATAACGTGTAGTCTGTGAATATCCCGCCCAGTAAAACGGAAGCCAGTCGGTAAATTCATAA
>JAITDQ010000063.1 GCA_031282485.1 Tannerella sp.
ACCGGAGTTTCCGTCTTAGGGATGAATAATAAATAAAGTATAATTGTATCCCACAAAGGCACAGAGACCACAAAGCCTACAAAGAAAGAACTTTGTGATCTTAGTGTCTTTGTGGGACATTACTGTTATTAGTTGTTTATTTCGCATCCCTTAGGAGTCAGCGATGCTTGCAAAAACCGGAAAATGATCTGTGGGAAGGTCTTGCACGCTTACAAAGACCGGAAAATGATCCGTGGGAGGGTCTTGCACGTTTACAAAGGCCGGAAAATGGTCCGTGGGAGGGTTTTGCACGCTTACAAAAGTCTGCGAACAGCCGTTCGGAGCATTTTGCATCTATTCCGTATGGATTCCTGCGCGAGTAGTTACTCTTTTTTTCCGTTCATGAAGGGTTCTCGTCGGTGACGAAACTTTAATTGTTCCACCGGTATGATACGACCGAGCGGGGAGGCAGTTCGCATTTGAAAATGCGTTCACCGTCGGAGAGGGAGAAGGTGCGCTCTTCCGCTGCGTCGTTGAGGACGACGAAGGCGTATGATTCATCCGGATTGATAAATGCGCTGTAGACCAGTCCGCCGGCTTCGTATCCGCGGCTTGCGATGCGGAAGGCGCCCGGCTTTACTACGGACGAAAGGTGGCCGATTACATAATAATGTGAATTACGGGTGATTGTCCGGTAATCGGATTTGTCGATGTCGACGGCTCCGTAGCAGGTTCGGCAACCGCCTTCGCGATTGGGGCCGCGTTCGCTGTCGAGCATCAGGTTCCATACGATAACGCCCCGGCACCAGTTGTTGACCGTTCCCAGTCCCGTTTCGCGCATATCCTGCATCAGGCGTTTCTCAAGATTGCGACCGTCGTTCCATGTGCCGATAGAAGTTTCCGTAAAAACGAGTTCCTTATCGGGATATGCGTCATGTATCCTGTTCAGTTCTTCCCTGTTGCCCGAATAATTGTGATATGCTGCGCCGGCGACATGGGGCGAGGCTTCCGCATCTTCGTAGATACGAACGGGATAGCTTTTCTGGTCTTCGATTCGGTCGTAATCATAGTTATGGTCGAAGGCGTAAATCTTCGTGTTGAGGCCGGCGGTTTTCATTGCCGGGGCAAGGGATTTTTTCAGAAAAGCGGCCTGTTCCTGCCAGCCCATGAACAGGGATGCCGAATTGCCGCGATTGAGCGGTTCGTTTTGCGGCGTAACCGCATAGATTGGTATTCCGGCTTTTTCGAAAGCTTTTATCCATTTCACAAAATAGGCGGCATAGTCGTCATAATACGCGGGATTGAGATGACCGCCCGTCCATGACGGATACGCGGCTTTACGCTCAAGGTTGTCAATTTTCATCCAGCGCGGACAAGTCCACGGCGACCCCATGACTTTAAGCGACGGATTGATACGCAGGATTTCTTTCAGGACGGGGATTACGTACTCCGTTTCCTCGTCCGTCAAGGCGAAATTTTCGATGCCTTTTTTGTCGCAACAGGTATATTCGCTAAGGGAAAAATCGGAACAGCCGATAGAAATGCGCACGTAACTGTGTCCCATTTTCAGGTTTGAAGAAAACGTTTCGTAAAGGAACGCCGAGCGTTCGTCCACGCTCATCTGCAGCAGGTTCCATGCGGTAGAACCGGTTATCGCCGCGCCGAAGCCGTCGATCTCCTGATAGCGGACGGAGGAATCAACGACCACAAAATTTTCGGAGGCCGACGCTTCGTCTGAAAAAGGGATTATCGCATAAGCGAACTCTTTCGTACGGTCGGCGGTCGTGACAAACATGCTCACATTACCGACCGGCTGCGGCACACAAGACTGCACCCCCCCTCCTATTACGGCGGCACCTAAGCACAGATATAAAATATTCGTCTTCATCTCTTCTATTGCGTTAATTGTTAATCATTAATTGTTAATTATTAATTACTCTCCCGGAGTTGCCGGGACAGGACGCTGTCGTTTTTCGCCCGTCCTTTAAGGATTTCCAGATACATTTTTTGCAGTTTCGTATAATCATTATCTTCGCCTGCATTTGTTACAAAAAGCCGGTAAGATTCTTCCGCGTATCCGACCGCCTTTTCAAAGTCGCCGGCAATCTCGCTGCATAATGCAAGATTGGACAGCAAACGGGCTTTCGGATTCCATTTGCCGGTTTTGGACAGTAACGTTTCCCATATCCCGGCAGCCTCGTTCCACTTGGCGACGGCGGCACAGGCCGCGCCCCGTTTCCATTCGGAAGATATGGCGGTATAATACCACCGGTTGTCGTAAGACCAGTAAGGCACAAAATTCACCTGCACCTTTTCGCCCGTAACGGACGACAGATAGCGCATCGCATACAGAACGTCCGCTTCGGTAATATTTGCTGCCTGCGAATCATCCGGCAACAGCCACCGCAGGGAATCGGAAAAAGGAAAAGTATACACTTCTTTCTGTCCCGGCCATAAGGCTCTTAACTCGCCGAAGAGGGTTACCCGGAGAAACGGTTCGAAAAAATAACCGTTGAATCCGGTCTCGTCCACCTCCGTTAGAAGGACAAAGTTGTCTAACGAAATCAGGGCGTCTACGCCGTAATCGTCGCAAAGCGCCTGCACGTCATGCGCCGAAAACGGTCTTTTGTCGTAGAAAACCGAATCCCGGCGCAGTGTGTCTTCACACAGCCTTACATCGTAAAAAACAGGGGATGCGGCAATGCTTTTGCCTAACTGCAAACAGAAAACAGCGGCGGTACTGTCGGCCGACACCTGCATTTCCGTGACACCCTTCCCGGCGCGTTTACGTTGATGACCTGTATTATCCGGCTGCTGTGCGGCATTGTTGACAATCATAACCGTCTGTATTTCCGGCGGGAATGTGATTGCCGCAGGGTTATACGTTTCTATTTCCAGGCTTCTGACGGAACTGCACGAGAATAAGACGGCTGCGGCTGCGGGGAATAAAATGGCTGCTAAAAGACGGGGTTGTTTCATTACGTTTTATTAAAATGAGAAATAAGCCAGACGGGAAATGAGCCGGATAACCGTTTCCGGTTTCTCACGGCTCATTCCGCGTTCAATTTTCAAGCATAATCGCTTATGGCTTTAAAATATCCGATTGATTCGGCTATTCCAAGGAACGGGTCTTTCATATCTTTTTCATACTCAAGACTGCATTTTCCCGTATAATTCACCTTGCGCATCATCTTTACCAGCGCCGGGAAATCTATCTTGCCGCGCCCGATTTCAATCCCGTGCCCGGCTTTGGTCGAATCCGTAACGTCTTTGATGTGCATGTCGAAGACGCGCGTGTGGTATTTCTTCAAATCGTCCACCGGGTCGCAGCCGTTACGCAGGTCGTGACCGATGTCGAGGCACATACCCATGCGCGGGTCGAGGTTTTTGGTGTGTTCCCACGCATCTTTGGCATCCGGGTAAGTCTTTATATCCGGGCCGTGAAGATGGATTGCATAATGAAAATCATACTCTTTCACTTTTTTGTCGACGTAGGGCAGCAATTCATAACCCGGCACCCCGACAATCAGTTTTACACCCACACGTTTAGCGTATTCAAAGCCTTTGTCCACGGCCTCTTCCGAACTCATATAGATAGGCCCGACGCCATATCCCGTGACTTCGTAGGAAGCGCATTTCTCATGAAAAGCCTTTATTTGCTCGTCCGTTGCATTGAGCGGCAAATGGAAATCCTTAATGCAGAGATAATGGACGTCGAGTCTTTTCAATGTTTTCAGGGTTGTTTCCAGATCAAAATTCACAAACGTAAAACCCGCCATTCCCAGCTGGAACGGATTCGTTGCTTTCGCTTTTTTGGGTTTAATCGCCTGATCGGTTTCCGCCGACCGTACGCCGGCCGTCAACTGTTCGCCGATTAACGGCGTCGCTCCCAGCATAGCAACTCCGGCTATGCTCTTCTTTAAAAAATTTCTTCTGTCTGACATGATTTAAACTTTTTTTTGTTCATACTAATAATTCAGTCTCTATTATTTTCATAAAAATAATTTCAGCAGGTAATTCATTCACCTTTCAGATTAGCGATGCTTTCGCGCAATGTTTTTATTTTACTTTCCGCATCGGCCTGTTTTTTCCGTTCGTTTGCGACGATTTCCGGTTTCGCATTGGCCACAAATTTTTCATTCCCGAGTTTTTTCATTACCGAGCGGAGGAATCCTTCCAGATAGGCTATTTCCTGCTCCATTTTCCCGGTTTCTTCTTCGACATTAATCGCGCCTCCGAGCGGGACGGCATACTCGGCGGTTCCGACCATGAAGGATGCCGCCGCCGCATCCTTGTCCGCACGCGCTATGTTTTCAAGATTACACATTTTCATTATCACGGCATTATATTCGGAGAGATGTTCTCCCGAAACGATATTCAGCGCAAGCGTATCCTTATTCGGGATATTCCGTTCGAGGCGTACGGAGCGGACGCCTGCCACAATCTGTTTCACGACTTCAAAGTCTGCGACTGATTTTTCATCCTTCCGGCCGGCATCGGGCATCCGCATCACCATGATACTTTCGCCTGCCTTGCGTTCGGATATGGATTGCCATACTTCTTCCGTAATAAACGGCATGAACGGATGAAGCATCCGCATGAGTTTCTCGAAAAACGCAAGCGTAGCCCCGTATGTTACCGCGTCTGCCGGCTGCAGGTAAGCGGGTTTGACCATTTCGAGATACCACGATGAAAACTCGTCCCAGAACAGCTTGTAAACCGTCATCAACGCTTCCGAGATGCGGTATTTCTCCAGTTCGCCGTCGACCTGTTCGACTGCGGCGGACAGTCGCGCATCAAACCAGTTGATAGCCACCCGTGCCGAATCCGGTTGCGGTACGTCGTCCGCGACCGCCCAGCCTTTCACCAGACGGAGGGCGTTCCATATCTTATTATTGAAATTGCGTCCCTGTTCGCAGAGGGCTTCGTCGAAAGGCAAGTCATTCCCGGCAGGAGATGAAAGCAGCATCCCCATACGGACGCCGTCCGCACCGTATTTGTCCATTAACAGGATCGGGTCGGGAGAGTTCCCGAGCGATTTCGACATTTTGCGTCCCAGTTTGTCACGAACGATGCCCGTGAAATATACGTTGTAAAAACAGGGCTTTTCACGGTATTCAAAACCGGACATGATCATGCGGGCGACCCAGAAAAAGATGATTTCGGGCGCCGTCACCAGGTCGTTCGTCGGGTAATAATAGTTTATATCTTCATTATCCGGGTTGTTTATCCCGTCGAAAACGGAAATCGGCCACAGCCACGAGGAGAACCATGTATCCAGACAATCCTCATCCTGACGCAAATCGCGGAGCGTCAAACCCGGATTACCCGATTTTTCGCGTGCAAGCCGCAAGGCCTCTTCCTCCGTTTCGGCGACCACGTATCCTCCTTCCGGCAGGTAATAAGCCGGGATACGGTGCCCCCACCACAGCTGACGCGAGATACACCAGTCCTTGATATTTTCCATCCAGTGGCGGTACATGTTTTTGAATTTGGCGGGATAAAACCGAATGGTATCATTCATGACAGCCTCCAGCGCCGGCCGCGCCATATCTTCCATTTTCAGGAACCACTGCATCGACAGTTTCGGTTCAATCGGGACATCCGTTCTTTCGGAGAATCCTACCTTATTCGTGTAATCTTCCTCTTTTTCGAGCAGCCCGGCCGCGGCAAGATCCCGTACAATCTGTCGGCGCACCTCAAAACGATCCATTCCGATATAGATTTCTCCCGCCTCGCTGATCGTTCCGTCATCATTAAAGATGTCTATCGAAGGGAGGCTGTATTTTTCTCCCAGCATATAGTCGTTCACGTCGTGTGCAGGCGTCACTTTCAGGCATCCGGTGCCAAATTCCGTGTCCACATAATCATCTTCAATAACCGGCACGGCGCGGTTCACAAGCGGTACAATCACTTTTTTCCCGCGCAGGTGTCTGTTTTTCGGGTCGTTCGGATTGATACACATCGCCGTATCGCCCATAATCGTTTCCGGGCGTGTAGTGGCGACCACGGCATAACCGTCTTCACCTTCAATCCGGTAGCGGAGATAATAGAGTTTTCCCTGCTGTTCCCTGTATATCACTTCTTCGTCCGACAGTGCGGTGAGCGCTTTCGGATCCCAGTTGACCATTCGTACGCCGCGGTATATTTTTCCTTTATTAAACAGGTCGACAAAAACTTTCAGGACGCTTGCGGAGCGTTTTTCGTCCATGGTAAAACACGTTCGGTCCCAGTCACACGAAGCGCCCAGTTTTTTCAGCTGTTCAAGGATGATGCCGCCGTATTTTCGCGTCCAGTCCCAGGCATGTTCCAGATAGGCCTCGCGTGTAAGGTCTGTTTTGCGGATACCTTCGGCGGCCAGTTTGGCCACCACTTTGGCTTCGGTAGATATCGAAGCGTGGTCGGTACCCGGCACCCAACAGGCGTTTTTGCCTTTCATCCGCGCACGGCGCACCAGGATGTCCTGTATCGTATTATTTAACATGTGCCCCATGTGCAGTATTCCCGTCACATTGGGCGGCGGTATGACAATTGTGTACGGCTCGCGTTCGTCCGGCTCCGATTTGAATAATTTGTGATCCAACCAGTATTGATACCACTTTTCTTCAACCTTTGAGGGGTCATATTTTGTTGCTAATTCCATATAATTACGTTCGTTTTTATAAATTCATGCTGCAAAAATAATAAATTTAATCGAGAATGAAGATTTTTTGTATCTTTGCGGCGGTTTTTAATTAATGTAAGTATGCAAAAGAATCTCGTTATCGTCGAGTCGCCCGCAAAAGCGAAAACCATTGAGAAGTTTTTGGGGAAGGACTATAAAGTAATGTCAAGCTACGGCCACATCCGTGATTTGAAGCCAAAAGACTTCAGTATTGACATAGAACATGAGTATACGCCGGAGTATGTAATACCGGCGGATAAGAAAAAATTGGTTTCGGATCTGAAAAAGGAATCTTCGTCGGCAACCGAAATACTTCTCGCTTCCGATGAAGACCGTGAAGGGGAGGCTATCGCGTGGCATCTGTCCGAGGTGCTCGAACTTAAGCCGGACAACACGAAACGCATCGTTTTCCATGAAATTACCAAAACGGCGATTCTCAATGCGCTGAAAAGTCCGCGGGGTATCGACCTGAACCTCGTGAATGCACAACAGGCTCGCCGCGTGCTCGACCGTATCGTCGGCTTCGAAATGTCCCCTATTCTCTGGCGCAAAGTGAAACCGGCTTTATCCGCCGGGCGCGTACAGTCCGTAGCGGTACGCCTGATTGTCGAACGCGAACGGGAAATAAATAATTTCGAAACCGAAGCTTCATACCGTTTGGCCGCTACGTTCGTTTTGCCGGACGGGACGACGTTGCTTAACGCAAAATTAAACAGACGGCTCAAAGACAAAAAGGAGGCCATGTCGTTTCTGGAGTCATGTAAAGGGGCGGATTTTTCCATTGAAGACATAACGACCAAGCCGGTAAAAAAATCCCCGGCTCCTCCGTTCACCACTTCTACGCTCCAGCAGGAAGCCGCCCGCAAACTTGGTTTTTCGGTGACGCATACCATGAGGATTGCACAACGCCTGTACGAATCGGGATACATCACCTACATGCGTACCGATTCGGTCAACCTGAGCAGTCTGGCGCTGAACGCCTGCAAGGATACAATCACCGCTTCATACGGCGAAAAATATTATAAATTCTGCCAGTATCAGACCAAAAGCAAAGGTGCACAGGAAGCTCACGAAGCGATTCGCCCGACATACATGAGTGCGCCGGAGATAAACGGGAACGTACAGGAAAAAAGACTGTACGACCTCATCTTCAAGCGTACCGTCGCAAGCCAAATGGCCGAAGCCGAACTCGAACGTACCATAATATCCATTAAAATAAACAACCATGAGGAGGAACGGTTTATCGCTTCGGGCGAAATCATCACCTTCGACGGTTTCCTGCATGTTTATATGGAAAGTCCCGACGAAGACAGCGAGAACGAACAGGAGAACGGCCTCCTGCCGCCGGTGAAGAAAAACGATGATCTTTCGCTGAAAGATATTGTCGCCACGGAGCGATTCACGCAACGTCCACCAAGATATACGGAAGCAAGTCTGGTACACCGTCTCGAGGAACTGGGAATCGGGCGCCCGTCCACCTACGCCCCAATCATACAGACGGTGCAAAACCGCGAATATGTAGTACGCGGAGACCGGGAAGGCGTCGAGCGCAAATACAATATACTGACGCTTCAAAACGGAATCATCTCCGATATGGATAAAACGGAAACCGTCGGGGCTGACCGCAACAAGCTGACGCCTACGGATATCGGCATGGTGGTAAACGATTTCCTGATGGAATATTTCCCGAATATTCTGGATTATAATTTCACGGCGAACGTCGAGAAAGAGTTCGATGCCATAGCGGAAGGTACGCTGGAATGGACGAAGGCGATGAATAGATTTTACAAGGTGTTTCATCCGATTGTCGAGGCGGCATCGTCCGTAAAGACGGAACACAAGGTCGGCGAGCGCGAACTGGGCATAGATCCCGGAAGCGGCAGGCCTGTCTTCGTCAAAATCGGACGTTACGGCCCTGTTGTGCAAATCGGCCTGGCAAATCCTAACGACAAGACGGACAAGCCGCAGTTTGCGCCCTTGATGAAAGGCATGTCTATCGAAACTATCACGCTCGCCGAAGCGCTGAAACTCTTCGAACTCCCGCGTACGATAGGCGAATACGAAGGGGAAGATATGGTGGCCGGCATAGGCCGTTTCGGCCCGTTTATCAGGCATAACGGGACGTTTATCTCGATACCTAAAACGATGAATCCCGTCAGCATAACGCCGGAAGAAGCAATAACGCTTATCGAAGATAAACGAAAAAAAGAACAGGAACGCCAGCTCAAGACGTTTAAGGAAGATGCGGACATGGAAATTTTAAACGGGAAATACGGCCCATACATTACTTACAAAGGCAGCAACT
>JAITDQ010000100.1 GCA_031282485.1 Tannerella sp.
CTGGCCGCCCTGAGTGTATGCCATTGTATGAATGATGCTTTACAGTCGGTTGTGTCGGCTTCGTACCCGATTATCAAGGACGAATTGCAGTTGACGTTCCGGCAGATCGGACTTATCACCCTGACATATCAGATTTCGGCATCGGTTTTTCAGCCCATGGTGGGACTTTATTTCGATAAACGTCCGTCGGGATGGTCGTTGCCGGTCGGGATGACGTTCACGATGGCGGGATTGATTTCGCTGGCGTTTTCGACGACGCTCGTGTGGACGCTTTGCTCCGTTTTTCTGGTCGGCATGGGGTCTTCGACGTTCCACCCCGAGGCTTCGCGGCTGACGTCCCTGGCTTCGGGCGGGAAACGCGGGCTGGCACAGTCGGTGTTTCAGGTTGGCGGCAATCTGGGCGGTTCGCTGGGGCCGTTAATGGTGGCCGTCATTGTTGCGCCTTATGCCCTCAGCAATATTGCTTATTTTTCCATCCTGTCACTCATCGCCATTCTGGTGATGCTCTCCGTCAGTCGCTGGTACAGGATGCGTTTGCAAACGGCAGCCAAACGGGAACAGGCGGAAAAAACGCCGGTCCGGCCGCCTCTGCCGCGGGGCAAAACGATTTTTACGATTCTGATTCTGCTGATACTGATATTCTCGAAATACGTATATATGGCGAGCCTGACGAGCTATTATACGTTTTACATGATTGAAAAGTTCGATGTGACGGTACAGCAGTCCCAGATATACCTTTTTGTCTTCCTGATTGCTACGGCGATCGGGACGTTAATGGGCGGCCCTCTGGGCGACAAAATCGGGCGCAAGTACGTGATATGGCTGTCGATCGTCGGCGCCGCACCTTTCGCGCTGATGATGCCTCATGCCGGTCTGGCATGGACCGTCGTGCTGAGTTTCTGTACCGGGCTGATGCTTTCGTCGGCTTTTCCCGCGATATTAGTGTATGCGCAGGAACTGCTTCCATACAGACTGGGACTTGTGTCGGGACTGTTTTTCGGTTTTGCGTTCGGCGTGGCGGGGATTGCTTCCGCTATCCTGGGCGAACAGGCCGATATTCACGGCATCGAGGCGATATACAACATCTGCGCGTATATGCCCCTGACCGGACTTGTCGCGTTCCTGCTTCCAAACCTGAAGAAAAAAGGCTACGGCGTACCTCGCGGCAGGCAGTAGCCTGTAAAGGCGTTAAGCGGCGAGCCGTAAATTAAGCGAACACGGCCTGTTGGCGCGCAGGACTTAATCGTCCGGCCTGCCGCGGCTATATTAATGATAAACAAATTGCGTCGTATCTCCCGGTAACGTCACATTTAATTTTGCTTTTTTATTTTTGGGTATCCAGTTTATCTTTTTAGATTCGTCTTTTGTCAGTATGATGCTGTGATTGCCGCCGCCGGTAAAATTTTCCGTTCCAACCGTACAGTTTTCCACATTCCAGTTTCCCGTAACGAGGTCAAGGTCGATATTGAGTTCGTCGATTTTACAGTCATTGATTTTGAAAGATCGCGATTTCAGCGGTTTGATCACACGTGCGGTACACGATTCGATATGGATATGTCCGCCACTGCTTACCTTCACGGTATCCGTCTCGATATTGCGGATGACGGTCGGAATCTCTAACAGTTTGTTTACAACATCGACACGGGATGTATGCAGGTAAAGGTTGATGCCCGTAAATGAAATAACCGATCTTTCGCCCTTTGCATATTTTTCGGATAACGCCTCCACGTTTATCGTAACCGTCAACGTGTCGCTGCATGTCTTCGCCGAAACGAAATCAAGCAGTACCTCCGGGATGAAAAGTTTGTTTTTTTCCGTTTCCGCCGTTACGGAATTCAGGAATAGACCGCAGTTGTCTCCTGCAAAAATGTGATAAAAACGTCCCTGCACCTGTTCGTGTTTTTCACGTTCAAGAACGATTACGCGGTACGGTTCCGTATCAATTCCCGTTTTACTGTCCTGGGGAATATCTACGGCAGAGTTGTTCCAGCGATGATAATTTTTCCTGTCCGTAAATGAAAAGCCTGTGATGAAGGTCAGTGATATGACGAATATCGACAGGATAATGCCTGTTATTATTTTTGTTGTTGTTCTCATAGCGTTTATTTTTCCTGTTGTTTACTGTAATTGTTATACATGTCAACGATTTCGTCGATTGGAATTTCGAGCATACATATCTGCCGGAAGAAATCGTTAATTTCGTTTTTAAGAAAATATTCTTTTCTCATGGAGTGGATTTTTTCGCCGGCTCCCGGAGTGACGAAATATCCTATGCCGCGTTTGTTGAAGATGATTCCCGACGCCTGGAGGTATTCGAATGAACGCATCACGGTGTTGAAATTCACTTCCACGACAGCTGCATACTCGCGGACGGAAGGGATACGTTCATCCTCCCTGTATCCTCCGAGTAGAATCATGTCGCATATTCGCTCTGCTATCTGCAGGTATATGGCTTTATTATCCTTGAAGTTCATAGCTGAATTATAATCGTTTTATTATTTCCGATTCACGGATTCTGCAGAA
>JAITDQ010000173.1 GCA_031282485.1 Tannerella sp.
CTTTATGATACATGTGTAAAGAATTACCTCAAGGTAAATGAAAAAGAAAACACAATTTTTTTCGAAACAAACGGAGACGGATTATTACATCTCTGCGGATTTGTTCCCGAAGGATGCCAGGACGATTGTTATAATGGAATAAGAATTGACACCGTGAAATGGATAAAATAGAATTTACAAACTTTTTAAACTGTGATGAACGTAAATATTAAACAACTGATTGAAATATCCCGCAAGTACGGAAGCGACAGCCGCTACGTCATTGCCGGAGGAGGTAATACTTCCTATAAAAACGATGAGAAACTGTGGGTCAAAGCCAGCGGACATGCGCTTGCCACGATTACGGAAGACGGTTTTGCCGTTCTTGACCGCAAAAAACTGAACATTATCTCCGAACGCCAATACAGCGACGATGCAGCCCGGCGCGAAGAAGAAGTGAAAAACGACCTCGCCGCCGCATGTATCACGAAAGACCGCCGTCCGTCCGTCGAGACTTCCATGCACAATGCGATTGATTACGCTTTCATTGTGCACCTTCATCCGACAACGGTCAACGGGCTTATGTGCGGCAACCATGCGGAGGCGGAAACGAAAAACCTTTTCGGCAACGACGCCGTATACATTCCTTACACCGACCCGGGCTATGTCCTGTTCAAAGAAGTAGAAAAACGTATCAACGACTATAAAAAGGAAAACGGGAAACATCCGGCAATCGTCCTGCTGCAAAATCACGGGATATTCGCAGGCGCCGATACGACGGAAGAAATAGACGCCCTGTACCGGAAAGTAATCGGCCGGATAGAAGAAAAAGCCGCCGCGAAACCGACTGCCGGAAGCGAACCGGTTTGCGACAGCGTGCAGGACATCCTGCCGGCCATACGTATGATGATAAGCCGGCATGGCGGACTTAAAACGCTGAAAATACGCAACAACAGCCGCATAAAAACGTTCGCCTCGTCGGAAACGGAATTTGCGAAAGTGGCGGCGCCGTTCACGCCCGACGCAATCGTTTACTGCAAATCGAAATATATCTACCTGCCGTACAGCGACAAAGATATCCTGCTGAAAAAAGCCCAGGATGAAATAGACGCATACGTAAATGCAAACGGATACACGCCGAAAGTGATTGTCATCGAAGGAATCGGACTGATAGCCGCCGGCGACAACGCGGCCGGATGCGACATCATACTCGATGTTTATGAAGATATGATGAAAATAGCGGAAATAGCGCAGTCATTCGGCGGCGAACATCCCATGACGAAAGAACAAATCGACTTTATCGACAACTGGGAAGTTGAAAACTATCGCCGCAAAGTCAGCGCAGGAAACGCTTCGGGGCGCGTGGAAAACAAAACGATCATCGTCACGGGAGCCGCCCAGGGATTCGGGGAAGGCATTGCGGAATGTCTGATTCGCGAAGGCGCCAATATCGTAGTGGCAGACCTTAACGAAGCCGCCGGCAATGCCACGGCGGAAAGATTCCTCGGTTTATGCAAGTCAAACCGCGCAATCTTTGTAAAAACAAACGTTGCCGACACGGCAAGCCTCCGTAACCTCATTCATGAAACGGTATGCAACTTCGGTGGATTAGACGTCTTCATCAGCAACGCCGGCGTCTTACGCGCCGGAGGACTGGAAGATATGACCCCCGAAAATTTCGAGTTCGTCACGAAAATAAACTACAACGCCTATTTCTATTGCACGCAGGCGGCATCGCGCGTGATGAAACTGCAAAACAAATATGCCCCCGAATATTACTGCGACATCATCCAGATAAACTCAAAATCCGGTCTGCGCGGCTCGAAAGCCAATTTCGCATACGCCGGCGGCAAGTTCGGCGGCATCGGACTGACACAGTCGTTCGCACTCGAATTAGCCCCGTTCCGCATAAAAGTAAACTCAATATGCCCGGGTAATTTCTACGAAGGCCCCCTGTGGTCTAACCCCGAAAACGGATTATTCAAACAATATCTGCAGGCAGGAAAAGTCCCCGGCGCCCAAACAATAGAAGACGTCCGCAAGTACTACATGAGCCAAGTGCCGATGAACAAAGGAACAAGCCCCGAAGACGTGACCAAAGCAGCACTCTACCTCATCGATCAGACATGCGAAACCGGACAGGCGCTCCCCGTAACCGGCGGACAGGTGATGATTAATTAAGAATGATGCGAATATGAAACAATCATGTATTATTTTATACACCCGAGAGAATGGAAATGAGCGGATTGTGAACCGGACTCATAATAACAAACCGCTTATATCTTTTAATTCTTAATTTTTAATTTTTAATTTTTAATTGATAATTGATTCAAGTATGAAAACAAAAGCAATCCGTTTATACGGAAAAAACGACCTCCGTCTGGAGGAATTTGAACTGCCGGCTATCAAAGACAACGAGATACTGGCAAAAGTTGTGTGCGACAGTATTTGCATGTCGTCGTACAAAGCGACGCACGAAGCGGATATACATAAACGTGTGCCGCGCGATGTTGCACGGAATCCGGTTATCATAGGCCATGAGTTCGCCGGCGAAATCGTCGAAGCGGGCAGCAAATGGAAAGATAAATTCAAAGCGGGCGACAAATTTTCCATACAGCCGGCGCTCAACGACGAAAACGGCCCCGTAGGCCTGCTAAGCGCACCCGGTTATTCGTATCAATACACAGGCGGGGACGCTACTTACGTAATCATACCCAACGAAGTGATGGAAAACGACTGCCTGTTGCATTACACGGGCAAAGGATTCTATCCGGCATCCCTGTCCGAACCGCTATCGTGCGTAATCGGGGCGATGCATGCCAATTACCACACGGAACAGGGGTCGTACACACATCACATGGAAATAAAAGACGGCGGCAATATGGCTATTCTGGCCGGCGTAGGCCCCATGGGACTTGCGGCTATAAACTACGCCATACACCGTCCCGACAGAAAACCACGTTTCCTGATCGTAACGGACATAGACCAGACAAGGTTAGACCGCGCGGAATCATTATACAGCCCCGAAGAAGCGGCAAAAAACGGCATCGAACTGAAATACATCAACACGGGAAAAATGGAAAACCCGGCAGCCGAACTGAAAGCCCTGACCGGCGGCAAAGGTTATGACGATGTATTCGTATTTGCCCCTGTTGCGCCCATTATCGAACAGGCCGACGCACTGCTTGCCGTCGACGGATGTCTGAACTTCTTTGCCGGCCCGGCCAAAACGGATTTCAAAGCGTCGTTTAATTTCTACAACGTACATTATGCAAGAACGCACATTGTCGGCACAAGCGGCGGCAATAACGACGATATGGTCGAAGCGCTTGAAATGATGAGCAACGGCCTCGACCCTGCCGGACTTGTAACACACATAGGAGGTATAAACGCCGTCATCGATACGACCCTGAACCTGCCAAACATACCGGGCGGCAAAAAACTCATCTACACGCATATCGACATGCCGCTTACCGCCATTTCGGAGTTTGAATCCAAAGGACAGACTAACCCCGTATACGCCGGACTGCACAAACTGTGCGCCGCCAACAACGGATTATGGAACGTCGAAGCGGAAGAATATTTGCTTGCAAACGCAGGTAAATTATAAACGCTGTCGCAAATAAGAACGCGACAGAATCGCAAAACAGTATGCCGGATTAATACATTAGAGGCAAAATCGTTTCGGCGATTTGTCAATTCTGCCTTTCGGGAACGGTTGCAAAGGCAATAATGCTGCCCGTAAATATGGAGCTCTTAGAAAAACAGATTGCAACGGATGTAAGACGCGTACTAACGAATGTAAGACGCGTACCAACGGATGTAAGAGACGTACCAACGAATGTAAGAGACGTACCAACGAATGTAAGATTGGAATTTATGTGTTTAAAAAACATCTAAAAAATTTTGTTTTTTCCGGAAATGAATGTAATTTTGAAGCGTTTTATTTTTATAGTAACTGCAATAAATTTATTAATCACTTAAAACAGTAAAACTATGACAGACAGACAGGAAGCTAAACTTAGCACGTACCAAAAGGTACTCAATGTGTGTGATGAACACAAACAGAAATATGCAGGCATACCTGCATTTGTGAACGCTGTAACCGAATTGAAACAGCAGGTAATGGATATTCAATCGGTTAGACAGCAACAAACGGAAACGGTTCCGAAAGGAACAACGAAAGACAAAAGTTCTGCAATCGACCGTTTAGCAGAACTGAGTCTGAAAGTGGCCAACCCGGTTTATGTGTACGCTTTCGAGACACAAAACAACAGTCTGCTGCAAAAGGTCAACGTGAACAAAAGTATGTTCTACAATATTCACGACCGGGCAGCCCTGACACTGGCAAAAATTATCGCATCCGAAGCAAAGAACCGTAACGAGGCTTTACGCGAATATGGCATCAGCGAAACCGACATCACGGAATTAGACGAGGCTATCGTTCAATTCGAGGGATTGATTGATAGCCCTTCCGGCGTGATTGGCGAACGGAAGATGCACACGGAAAATCTTAGAACACTGTTCGTTCGCGCCGATTCAATTATCTATGACAAATTGGACAAACTGATCAGACTGTTTAAAACTTCGTCGCCGGATTTTTTTGCACTTTACGGTAATGCAAGAAATATTGTCAATACGGCAGCGAGGAAAAGAAAGGATAAGTCGAATGCTGTGGAGGAGGAAAGCGGCAACGAATAATTTTTGTGCCGGTTAAAAAAATTCAAATATGCCCGATTGAAAGATACGGGTATATGTTAAAGATTTGTCACCGGTGCAAAGCGTATGTTATCCGAATTACCGGTTTATCAAACTTGATTTGACGGATAAAGCAGGTTTGGAAAAACATTCACTTTGCACCGTTTATTTTAATTATGTCTGTTATTCGAAAACAGATATCCGGCATATCGACAACGCTCTTGAACTGTACGGTAATTTGTCGTGGGACGAAATTCGTGAAAAATCACACGATTATGCATGGCGAAGCACTATAATTAACCGTCAAATAAAGTTTGAAGATATCTTGTGGGAAGCAGGCAGTGATGATGAACTCGTTGAATATGTACAGGAACAAAATTTGTTGATTAATTTGTGTGAACAATGTTGATGCCCGAAAACAGCAATGAGATATTCAAATTACTGATAGAAAAAGGAACTGTCTTTCTCAATCAATTTGATATTCCGGCAGATCATAAAAAGTTTTTCATTGTTGCCGGACATTCACCGGATAAAATAATAACTTGCGCTGTATATATTAATTCGAATATACATACCGCACTTTATAAAAATCAAATCCTATTGAACCTGCAAGTGAATATTAAAGGTGTCAAATATTCGTTTCTGAAACATGATTCTTTTGTTTGTTGCTCTACTCCTTTATTTATTACAACTGATAACATCATGAAATGGATAAATGACAACAGATGTAAATATATAGGCTGTATTGACAGCGAAGACCTTGAAAATATAACTGATACGTTGATAGATTCAGGCTTACTGACTGATGAAGAAATAGAATTATTCTTTTCGTAACCGCAAGTCAACAACCTGCGGAAAATGAAATACCACTTTCCCCTTTCTGAGGGACAGGACGTTGCGGAATAT
>JAITDQ010000197.1 GCA_031282485.1 Tannerella sp.
GACGGGGGCAAAGGTACGCTTTTTTTTTGAATTTGCAAGCTTTTGGTTTTTTTTGCATTGACTTGGGCGTTAAAATCAAATTATTTCATTTTCTTTGTGATGTTTATTGCATATTTAGAACTAACAAATTCAATACAAACGAATGAAAGACAATTTTTGCGTTATCATGGGAGGTGGCATCGGGAGCCGGTTCTGGCCTTTCAGTAGAGAGAGTTTTCCGAAACAGTTCCTTGACTTTTTCGGTATCGGACGGTCGTTGCTGCAAATGACGGTCGACCGTTTTGCCAAAATTATTCCTATGGAAAATATTTATATCGTTACAAATGAAAAGTACGCCGAACTGGTAAAAGAACAGGTACCTTTGCTCCGCGACAAGCAGATTCTCCTCGAACCTACACGACGAAACACGGCTCCGTGTATCGCCTATGCGGCTTATCATATAAAGGCCTGTAACCCGAATGCCAACATTGTGGTGGCGCCCTCGGATCATCTCATCCTGAAAGAAAGCGAATTCCTGACCGCCATAGATGAAGGGCTAAAGTTTGCGCAAGAGAACGAAGCGCTTATGACTCTCGGCATTAAACCAAGCCGGCCGGAAACGGGATACGGGTATATCCAGTGCGGCGACACGATGATTGACAAGTTTACAAAGGTGAAAACTTTTACCGAGAAACCGAATCTCGAACTTGCGAAAGTTTTCATGGACAGCGGCGAATTTTTCTGGAATTCGGGTATTTTCCTCTGGAACGTTAACACGATTATGAAGGCTATACACAAGTTCCTCCCCGAAATATCCGCACGGTTTGACCTGGGAACGGATAAATTCAACACGCCCGGCGAACAGGATTTTATCAACATTCATTACCCTTACTGTCCCAACATATCCGTCGATTACGGGATAATGGAAAAAGCCGACAATGTATATATGTTATGCGTCGACTTTGGCTGGGCTGACCTCGGAACATGGGGTTCTCTGTTTGATATTGCCACGAAGGACGAAAATAACAATGCGCTCCTGAAAACCCGCGCTTTGCTTTATGAAAGCGAAAACAACATCATCTCACTGGGAAACCAGAAAAGGCTGGCCATCATACAGGGACTTAAAGATTATATTGTAGCTGAAAACGGCAACGTCCTCCTTATTTGCAGAAAAGAAGACGAACAGCGCATCAAACAGTTCATTGCCGATACACAGTTAAAATATGATGATGAATTTAACTGATTCCCTCTGTTTGTCAAAGGGATATACGCTGTGCGGGATACGGTTTGAACCGTTCCTGAAGGATGTCACCGTTTCTTGAGGAAATACTGTCTTTCGGGTTCGGGATAATGTTCTATCGCATAACGCAATGCGGTACGGGGCATGCCGGCTGCATATTCTTCGAGAAAAGCCGTCAGGACGCTGCGGTCGCGTTTGCCCATTTCGCGCAGCATCCAGCCGACGGCTTTATGCATAAGGTCATGCCGGTGATTCAGCAGTTTTCGTGACAGTTCGAGCGTATCGAAGAAATCGTCCCGGCGGATAAAGGCCAGCGTCGAAATAATGGATATGCGCTGTTCCCACAGGCTGTCGCTTTCCGCAAGCCGATACAGGATGCTGCGGCTTTTATCGACCAGATATCCCCCGACAATGGCCGGACATGTCAAATCAACCAAATCCCAGTTGTTCACGCGGGAAATGTTTTTTAAATAAAAACCGTAAATTTCTTCGCGTTCCGCCGGCGCGGATGCTTTTTTGAAGCGTTCGACGAGGATGAGCAGTCCGCATAAGCGGGCTTCGTGGTATTCACTCAGCAGCAGTTTGCGAATCTCCGTCAGAGGCGTTTGAAGAGCGGCTTTCGCGATGCTGCGGGTATGCGGGACGACAACTCCGATAAAAACATCGCCTTCGCCGTACTGTCCCGGGCCGGTTTTGAAAAAACGCTGCAGGTGAGCGGCTTTTTCCGGCGTCCCGACCGCCTGTAATTCGTTTATAATAAATGCTGTATTCATAATCCGTTAAAAGACCCGGCTTACCGGGCGGTCGTTTTCAAAAAAACCGATAACATTATTACTGACGGCTCGTGCCATTTCGATACGCGAGTATGTGGTTTGCGTGCCTATATGAGGGGTAAGCACCACGTTATCCATTGTCAGCAATTCCGGTGAAGGATAGTCGCCGAACTCAAACATATCCAACCCGGCGCCATGTATTTCTCCGGTCTTCAACGCCTCTACCAGCGCTTTTTCATCAACTAAGGGGCCGCGTGAAGTATTAATCAGGATTGCGGTCGGTTTCATCTTTTTCAACTCTTTTTCCCCGATTATATGATGCGTATCCGGCGTATAGGGCGCATTAAGCGAGACAAAATCCGACCCGGCAAGCAAATCATCCTTATCTGCATACCGTACACCCAGGCGTGTTTCTTCATCGAGGTCAAGGCGGTGGCGGTTGCAGTAAACAACCTCCATGCCACAAGCCCGCGCCCGTTTGCACAAAGCTTTCCCGATACGTCCCATACCGATTATCCCAAGGGTCGCGCCCGTAACCCTCATTCCCAGGTTTTCGAGGACGCCGACCTTCATGTCCGACCTCAGGACGCGCAATTTACGGTCACATTCGCTCACGCGGCGGGCTGTATCCAGAATCAGTGCGAGGGCGATATTTGCCGTCGGGTCTGTCGTCGGGCCGGGAGTATTTGCAACCGTAATCCCCTTTCCCAGCGCACAGGCAACATCTATATTGTTGTATCCCACGGCATAATTGGCTATGACTTGGAGTTTTACACCCCTGTCAATCAGCTCCCTGTTGACGGGGAAATTAAACATGGGACACAACGCATCGTATCCGGGAATCATCTCCATGACCTCATCATAAGAGAGATCCGCCTCTCCTTCGGGGAATGTGACATCATACCGGCTTTCCAGTTCGGAAAAACCTTCCCTGAACATGTTATAAGTTACAAGCACTTTCTTCTTCATCTGTATGCAAGTTAAGTTTTGGCCGGCACAAACGCCTGCGGCCTGATTACGAATTGCAAAAATATGGAAAAAAACTCATTCCGTATGATTCTATCCGAAAAAAGATTTATATTTGTGTCGTAAAGAAGTCATATAAACAAAATGAACATTAACATGAGTAATCATAAATTTTCCCGCAAAGACAGACCGGGCAAGGGTAAACAGGCGAAAAACAGAGCGCCCAAAGGCGAGCGGATAAAAAAGGAACTGCTGGTACAGGCCATCGTCGAACTTTTTCACAAAGAGCCGAAATCACTGTACAATTACAAACAGGTCGGCAAACTGACCGGAACGGAAGGACAGGACGGGAAACTGCAGGTGCTGGAAATATTATACGCCCTGGCGGACGACGGCATCCTTGTGGAACAGGATAACGGACGTTTCCGCTATAACAGTCTCGGTACGATTGCCTCCGGGACGTTTCAGCGCCGCAGCAACGGCAATAACGCATTTATCCCCGACGACGGCGGCGAATCCATACGCGTTGCGGAACGCAATTCGATGCACGCCATGGACGGCGACCGCGTACGGGTACAGCTTTTTGCCCGCCGCAAAGGTACGGAACCGCAGGCCGAAGTAATCGAAATACTCGAATCCCGGGACCGCACGTATGTCGGCACTTTGCAGATAAGCCACGATTATGCCTTCTTGGTAACGGAAGACAAAACGCTGGCCAACGACATTTTTATCCCGAAAGGAACGCTTAAAAAGGGAAAGAACGGCGACAAAGCGGTTGTCCGGATAACGGAATGGCCTGAAAACGCCAAAAATCCCATCGGGGAAATTATCGACATTCTGGGCGTTGCGGGCGACAACAATGCGGAGATGCACGCAATACTTGCCGAATTTGGCCTCCCGTACCGATATCCCGAAAAGGTGGAACAGGCGGCGGACGGAATATCCGAAACCGTCACGGAGAAAGACATTGCGGAACGCGAAGACTTCCGCCGTGTCACAACGTTCACGATCGACCCGAAGGACGCCAAGGATTTCGACGACGCACTGTCGCTCCGCAAAACCGTCGACGGGAACTGGGAAGTGGGAGTTCACATCGCCGATGTCACCCATTACGTCAAACCGGGCGATACGATTGATGAAGAGGCCATAAAACGTGCCACATCCGTCTATCTCGTCGACCGTACGATTCCAATGCTCCCCGAACGGCTTTCCAACAAGCTCTGTTCGCTTCGCCAGGACGAAGAAAAGTTATGCTACTCCGTGATATTCGAGCTTAACGGGAAAGCGGAAATACTCGCCTCGCGAATCGTACGGACGGTAATATGCAGCAACCGCCGGTTCACGTACGAAGAAGCGCAGGAGATAATCGAAACCGGCGAAGGCGATTTCAGGGATGAAGTGTTGACGCTGAACGAACTGGCGAAAATACTGCGGGCAAAACGTTTTGCCGACGGGGCGATTGACTTTGACCGGTATGAAGTGAAATTTGAAATCGACGACAAAGGCAAGCCCGTAAACGTTTATTTCAAGGAATCAAAGGAAGCGAATCACCTGATTGAAGAATTTATGTTGCTGGCAAACCGCTGCGTGGCGGAAACGATCGGAAAAACGCCCCGGGGAAAGAGTAAAAAGACGTTTGTCTACCGCATACACGAACAGCCGGACCCGGATAAAATACAAAACTTTGCCGAATTTATCGAACGTTTCGGATACAAACTCAAAACGACAGGCAGCAAGGGCGACATTACAAAAAGCATCAACGCCCTCTTAGACAAAGCCAAAGGCCGTCCGGAACAGAACCTTATCGAAACGCTTGCCGTACGTTCCATGCAAAAAGCCATTTACTCGACAAACAATATCGGGCATTACGGCCTCGCTTTTCCTTTTTACACACATTTCACGTCGCCCATCCGCCGTTATCCCGACATGCTGGTTCACCGCCTGCTGGAGCTTTACACGAATGGTGGCCGGAGCGTAAACCGCGAAGAATACGAAGACCTCTGCGATCACTGTTCCTCCATGGAGCAGCTCGCAGCCAATGCCGAACGCGCCTCCATAAAATACAAACAGGTAGAATTTATGAGCGACAAGATCGGCCGTGTGTACGACGGCGTCATATCGGGCGTAACGGAATGGGGACTGTATGTGGAGTTGAACGAAAACAAATGCGAAGGCCTTGTCCCGATGAGAGACCTCGACGATGATTTCTACGAGTTTGACGAAAAGAACTACTGCCTCACCGGGAAACGGTACAAACACATCTACCGCCTCGGCGACCCGGTAACCGTCCA
>JAITDQ010000251.1 GCA_031282485.1 Tannerella sp.
CGAAAATACCGGATAGAGATGATTTTTTTTTGAATATATTTGTGAATTTGGATTTGAGACATTATATTTGTGCACTTTTAAATATCATTTTATGATAAATAGTGCAGCAAATACAAATCCTCAACCGTATAAAATCAGCCGACAGTCGTCGGGAGACTTTGTACGATCATATAAAGTCAGCCAACGGTTATCGGGAGACTTTGTACGACCGTATAAAGTCAGCCAACAGTCGTCGGGGGAGTTTGTACAACCGTATAAAGTTAGCCAACGGTTGTCGGGGGACTTTGTACAACCATATAAAGTCAGCGAACGGCTGTCGGAGGGACTTTCAACAACCGTATATCTTTTCTTTTATTAATCCTTTAATACTTGTTTCTTATGTTAAAAATTGCATCTCTTCATTCGCATCATTTCCTCAATGCACTGCATCTGCAATGCGCAACAGACGTCAAATATCTGACGCAGTCAAGCGACCCGGCAACGCTGGGTATCCTCAACCAGTACAATGATTTCGTCCTATGGTGCAACCGCGAAGACGACGCCTACAAGTACATCCGCAAAAATGAAATCACCGAAGAAAAAGCCCGCCTCGACCACAAGCGCGACCTTACTTTCTCCGGCATGCGTGAATACGTAAAGTCGTCGCTCTATCATTACGATCCGGAAATATCGGCCGCCGCCCGCCGCCTGATGGTAACGATCGACAACTTTAATACAATCCCCTACATCTCGTACGACGCCGAAACGGCATCCATTACGTCGCTTATCCATGACCTCAACGCACAGGCCGCCGACGTTGGCGCACTCAAGCTGGAAGGCTGGATAACGACGCTCCAAACCGAAAATCAGGAATTTGAGACGCTGGCACGCCGGTACGTCGACGACTACGCGGCGAAACCCGCCTACAACATGCTCCAATCCCGGCGAGGCGTCGAGAAATCCATGCGCACGATGTTCGACTGCATCAACGCCCTGATCGTGATGAACGGCGAAACCGCCTACACCGCCTACGTGAACAGCCTGAACGCCACAATCAAGCATTACAACGACGTATATGCCGAACATATCGGACGGTATGAGGCAAATAAAAAAGGAGAGGAAGAAGCAAAATAAAGTCCCCTGCTTTAACAGGACAACGACAGCCTTGCCTGAAGCCGGGTTGTTCGGGAGTCGGCAAAGTTGAGATAAACCTGCCGTTCAAAATTTTTGTTGCAAAATTCCTGCAACGGGTAAGTTTTACCGGTTTGCCTCGCCCCGACAAGCATCAACGGTAATGGCTCTGCCTGTTTTTAACCACAAATTCAAGCTGTTTTCAAAAAATCTTTGCATAATATTTTGATTCCAATGTGCGTAAAATATCGATTGATACATTTTTTACGTGCGTAAAATATCGACATACTTATTTTTTTTTGCAAAATTAGATGAAAATCGTAAGTCCTCTTGGTATGTAAGGATTTCTTACATACTACTCAGCATACAGGGAGGGTTTTTTTACACGTTCTCCCCGGCGTCGCGGACATTCGGATTAGATTCCCGAAGGTCGGGACAGCCACCTTCCCGGACGGGGCAGGACGAACGGCGTCTTCATAAAAGGCCTTCCGTTGCCTTGTCCATGCCGATTATCTCGGCACAGGTGAGGAACGAAGTCATGGAGACGCCCAGGATGCCGTGCAAATTGAGGTTCTGGCCGGTGAGGAACAGGTTCGGTTCCGGCGTGCGGGGCGAGAGCAGCGTAGTCATCAGCTGCTCGCAGTTTTTACGTATTCCGTAGGCTGAGCCGAATGGCGTTCCGGTATAGTCGCGGTACGTGAGCATGGTGCTTGTGTATGCTTTTTCAATCACATTGCCGGCATCTTCCAGTCCGGGAATATGGCCGGATACAAGACGCAGGCACGCTTCCATCTTCTGCCTTTTATACGACAGGTAATCATCGCCGCGACGGCCGACCGCCGTATCTGCCCACCGCTCGATTTCCGGCCAGTACATCGGCGTAAGAATATCAACATTGCGCGTGTACGGAGACCCGTCCGCAGGAGGCTGGAACGAAACCAGCGCACAGGTATTTACGTTTTCCGGCTTGCAGACCGCGTATTGCCATACATCGTCGGTATTGTAAACGTAAATATTCCGGTTCAGGTAAGGCACCGAATTTTCCTTCAATGCAATATTTGCGGTAAACATGCCATACGTACAGGGCAAG
The DNA here is from genome assembly GCA_031282485.1 of Tannerella sp. Lineage (GTDB taxonomy): Bacteria > Bacteroidota > Bacteroidia > Bacteroidales > Tannerellaceae > Tannerella. The sequence continues at coordinate 2,201 of JAITDQ010000251.1, forward strand.
TTGTTAATCCTTTTACGGTATATATTCCTGATTATCGCGCTTTCGGTGATTAGCGACAACGTAGCGGCAGGATGTATGCCGGAGATAAAATAACCGGCTTCGACACGTTCCGTACCGAGCTTTTGCAAAGCGCCCGGTTGCAGCAGGCCGTTGCCGTTTTCGGGCGAGCCATTGCCGTTTTCACGCAGACCGCTGCCGTTTTCCGGCAGGCTGTTGTCGTTTCCCTGCAGGCCATTGTCGCTTCCATGCCGGTCATTGTCGTTTTCATGCAGGCCATTATCGTTTCCATGCAGGCCATTGTCATTTCCATGCAGGCCGCTGCCGTTTCCGAGCGAGCCATTGCCGTTTCCCGGCGAAATTATTTCTGCGGCGACAATCCGGCCGTGTTCTTCCACGAGGCGCGTGACGCAGGCGTTCCGGCGCACCGTCCCGCCGTTTTTTTCGATGCTTTTGACGAGGGAAGCGGCTATCTGCGACCCGCCGCCGCGCAGTCGCCATGCACTCTGAATGAAAGAACTGTTTATCTGTGCAAAAACGTACAGCGGCAACGTCCGGGGGTCAAGTTCCATTTTAAGCGACGTACCCGAAAGGACGTTCCGCAGCAGAGGATCGTCGATCGTCGACGTGAGGTAATCGTAAGCAGACCGTGCAAACAGCGACGTCCCGTACACGTCATCTTCGCTCCGTTTCACGAAACTGCCGAAGATATTATCGGATACACTGCGCAGGAAAGCGGCATACCGCCTGAGATTTTCCCGTTGATGCGGGAACTGTTCCGACAGTGTCGCGGCAAACCGTTCGTAGCCATTGGCAAACATATAAGACCGGCCACGGAGGACGACCTCGTCGAAACCGTCCTCGTCCATCCGCTGCCACGGCAAATCCATAAGGCCGAAATAGCTGAAAAGCCTGTGCAGCGGCTGACCGTCATCCAGTCCGCCGACGTAATGAAATCCCGTATCAAACAGGCATTTCCCACGCCGAAACGTTTGGATGCAACCTCCCGTCCGGTCATTTTTTTCAAGCACACACACCTTCAATCCATGCTTTGAAAGGATATACCCGCACTGCAAACCGCCCAGCCCGCTCCCGATTATTACTACATCATACTTTTCCATAGAATATTTTTTTAGTGATTAATGATTAATGGTTAATGGTTAATGGTCATTGAGCCTGTCGAAATAGGTTATTGAGCTTGTCGAAATACTGCCAGTCTTTTCCGCAGGACGCCGGCATATTTCGTTTTCATCAGAAGCCGGAAAAGGAACGGCAGCAGGGTATATGC